>JAZQBP010000035.1:0-2066 GCA_045545815.1 Candidatus Nanosyncoccus sp.
TGGCAAAACTAGACTAAATGGTTATTACAAGATGCAAGATATGACATCAAATATTTGTAATGCCGTAGAAGTCTCCAACTCGCAAGCTCAATTAATAGATTCCAGAGACAACAAAGTCTACTATGTCGCTAAGCTCGCTGATGGCAGATGCTGGATGACTCAGAATCTAGATTTTGACATCGTCAATGGTGGCTCAGCTATTAACAGTACTAACACCGATGTTTCTTCTAACTGGGCCGATGGGGGGAATCTTACAAATACTTATGCTACGAACGATACTACTTGGGGTTATTATGCTAGTGCTTCAGAATCCTACGACCCAGGTGACCTTTGCTGGAATGGCGCGGTTAGGTCAGATAATAGTGGCACCTTGGCAAACTCAACTACTGCCTGTAGTCAAAATGGTAGTCATTATCACATCGGCAATTATTATAACTGGACCGCAGCAATAGCTAAGGCGAGCTCCAGCTCCTTTTCTATGGATCAGTCTATCTGTCCTGCTGGCTGGACCCTACCGAAGAGTGGTAGCAACACCAGTTCTGGTTCATTTGCTTACTTAGTTAATCAAGCAAACTTAACTCCTAGTAATGTCCATCAATCTCCTCATTATTTTGTCTATGGTGGGGATTGGGCCGGTAGTTCGAGTTTCGTGGGTCGTGAAGGCAGTTATTGGTCGCCAGCAGTTGATGATAGTAGTTACGCATACGATTTATACTTCAATAATAGCACCAACTATCTTACTTCAAGCCACCGAAGTCTCCGTGTCCGTGCTGAATTCGTGCGGTGCGTGGTTAGATAAACATCACTCTCTCCATCTAGCACACTAGATCTAGCGTATAATTTGAGTAATTTTACACTATTTATGCCACTTTCACGCATTCATTCCCCACTAACCCTCGCAATTTGTCTAATAATTCCTCTGACGCATCTACCTTAAATGGCATTCTTAGAGCCCTCTTCATCTCGCCATCTTTCATCACCAGTACCACCTCTTGTACACCCAAATAAATATCCGCCAGCCTTCGAATCGCCGTCAACACCTCCGTATCATCTGGATTTTCTATTAAGATGTACAACCTTTCTTTGCGCGGGTCTTTGGGTGGCTCCTTTAATATCCTCACCGTCTCTGTTTTCGGAGCTTCCGCACGCGCCCCGTTCGCACCATTACCTCTGTAAACTTTCTCGGCAGAAGACCAACTACGTTTACCCCCTGGCGCTGCCGTCGGCGCAGCCAATCTGGTGCCAGTCGGTTTGTATGAATCCAACACTTCGTCCGAAATAAGCTCCACCGATTCTGCTAATAATTTCACATCCGAAGTGATTCGCCCGCTTTTGTCGCGCGCGTTCACGCGTCCGCGTACACGTACGACATTATCCATCTCTAATTTTCCACCAAACTCTGCAAAGACCGACGGAAATACGATGAACTCTATCTCGTCCGTCTTGTTTTCCATCTTTACGAACGCCATTTTGTCGCCTTTTTTGGTCAAAATCGAACGGACAGCCGTGATTATCCCGCCCACTGTCACGATTTTATTATCATTTTCTTCGCAGACGCATGACATTGGATGCGTCTGTTCCTCAAAGTACGTATCATATTTGTCCAGTGGATGGGCCGACAAGTATAGTCCCATCAAATCGCGCTCCCACATCAAAAGTTCCTTATCAGGATATTGTACTGGCGCCGGCTTGATTTCTACCTCTGGTACCGCTCCCGCTTCACCCATCATACCAAAGAGATCTGTCTGCCCCGAGCCCACATCTTTTTGGATTTTGGCTCCATAAGCCTGAATTGCTTCCAGATTAAACAAAAGATCCGAGCGGCTAGACTTGAATCGATCAAACGCACCCGTCTTGATCGCCGCTTCCCAAGATTTTTTATTAAACTTAGTGGAGTCTACTCGTTTCGCAAAGTCACACACCGACTTAAACGGCCCATTCTTGTCTCGCTCTTCAATAACGATATCTTCGACCAAAGATTTCCCCATATTTTTGATTCCGGATAGTCCAAACCGAATCGTATTTTCGCCGCCCACAATCCCGAAATCGCCATAAGATTGGTTAAT
>JAZQBP010000036.1:0-3584 GCA_045545815.1 Candidatus Nanosyncoccus sp.
ACCCGGTTTCGGGTCTAATACTGCTGACTTGTCGCCCTATTCAGGCTCGCTTTCACTGTGGCTCCATCATCTGACTTAGCCTCGCCAACAACATTAACTCGCTGGATCGTTCTACAAAAAGCACGCTGTCACCCGTAGAACAAAGCTCGCCACACTTTGGCACGTTACTGAGTTGCGCAAAATCTTCGATTTTGCGACTCAGGCGCCACCGTCACGGACTTTGTTCTACGGGCTCCAACACGTTGTAGGCACTGAGTTTCAGGATCTATTTCACTCCCCTCCCGGGGTTCTTTTCACCTTTCCATCACTGTACTAGTTCGCTATCGATCAATCAACATATTTAGCCTTGGCAGGTGGTCCTGCCAGATTCAAACAGGGTTTCTCGTGCCCCGTCCTACTTGAAAAAAGATAAATAAAGCCTAAGACCGTTTCGCGTACAGGGCTTTCACCTCCTTTGGCGCTTCATTCCATAAGCTTCTGCTACGATCTAAAGGATTGTATCTTTACCCACTCAGTTAACGCTGTTGGTTCTTATGCCGAGCCCTCGAAATTCGAAAGTTCAGCATAAAAATTATCTAATTTCGCAACCCCTTCAAGCATTGGCCGTTAAACCATACTACCCCGCTTCGGCAAACCGGTTCACAAGATAGAACTTGTAAGGTTTAGGCTGTTCCAATTTCGCTCGCCACTACTTTCGGAATCATTGGTTATTCTCTTTTCCTGGACCTACTAAGATGATTCAGTTCGGCCCGTTCCCGCTTCCTGCTCTATGTGTTCAAACAGGCGCAATACGACATGACTCGTATTAGGTTTCCCCATTCGGCAATCCCCGGATCAATTCTCGCTGTCAGATCCCCGAGGCTTATCGCAGACTTCTACGGCCTTCATCGGTATTGATTGTCAAGGCATCCACTATCAGTGCCCTTAATTACCTTTTTATGCATTGACTTAACTAGCAATCGTTGTTCAATATACAATGATCACTAATTCCGTCTTAAAATCTTTATCGTTTCCAAATTGTTAAACGGAAGAGTCGTAAAGAAGATTTTGAAGCCTCGAAAGCGACCTCAAAAGATTCCTCGCTTATCCTTAACTTTTTGTAGAGGTCGAAAACGTCGACTTGCTTAAACTTCCCCCATTATATCGCACTTCTTCACCCAAGTCAACACCTTTTTTCGACTTTTTTTGATTTTCCGTATATTCCTCGATCAATAATGCATAAAACAGATTGTTACCCCATAAAATACCGCCCTTTTAGGGCGGTATCAATCGTAATTACTGACTCTGTTTTATCCTGCCGAACCTGAACTCTTCTTAGAGTCTCGTTTGCGTCCACGCACTTTCAATACAATCCAAATAATCAAAGCGATGATCACAAAGGCAATTAAGAATAGTAACCAAAGAGGACAGATAATTACCATCTTCTCAACTTCCGAGATTTGATCAAAGATCTTCACCTTCTGCTTTGCCCTAAAGATACCGATAGATGGTAGGTCACAAGACTGCGTATGATATCTCTCAGTCTCTGGCATCACCAAGCTTTTTTCTGGCTCCTCAACATTTGTACAGATCTCCTCATCAGAGAATAGTGGCCAAACTTGCAAGGTATATTCTGCTTGAGTATGCACATTGCCTTTGTTATGCACCATTGACTCCGCAGAAAGAGGTCCATTTAGTAGGAAAGATGGCATAGCATTTAGTGAGACTTCACCTTCATCTCGCGTCTCGCCAGCAACTTCAGCATAAAGGATCGACAGAATCTGCATTACACTATCTACCGCCACACCTTCATCTTCATATCCTGGCGGAGTAGTATCCCTCACAATAATCGAAGCATATTGCCCACCAGCTGGTGCATCTTCCGGCACATTAATCGTAAATGGGATCGTTACCACGCCATTTGGCTCTACCGAACCAGTTGTGTTCTCAATCTCGATCCAATCAACCATCATATTATAAGTAGATTTATCAATATAATTCACATTGCCATAATCATCCTTAGAATTCTCACCCTTAGTCTCGCTAAATGGCCCCACCGATACCTCATAGCCAGTCGCCCTGTTACTGCTTGCTTGGCTCGAAATCTTGATCGACCCATGATAAGCCTCACCTGGCACCAACATCACTCTCTGATGTTGTGGCGAAACAGTCAGCGATGTGATCACATCATCAGCGTTCACATTAAACGATGGCGTAAGCATTCCTGCACACAGAAACGCGACCAACACCACGATTAACTTTTTTATTTTTTTCATAGCTCCTCCTTTTACTCGCCCTATTATAGCATATTATTTTTCATATTTACAATCAAAGTTCTTCTCTTCGTAATATTTCTTCAGTCCATCTCCATCTTTCTTCATTAGGTCGTTCAATTTCTCCGACTCTAAGAAGAAGAAAGTCGCCGTCGTAGGATCAATCCCTTTAGCTCCAGTAAATATATCTATCCGTACACTCGTCTCAGGGTGATTAAAAGTCGCACTAAGCTCACCGGCAACCTTACTCTTATGCGTACCCAGGTACTCATCGTATTTGATATTCATATCAGTAGAGCCTCTCTCAGCCGCATCTTCATCTTTGAGCTTACCACTATACATATAGAAGAACTTCGTTACCTGGTCATCTATAAATGAGACTTTAACTTGATGCTGCACCTGAGATGCATTCTCAACACTAAAGAACGAGTCTTCGAGTGGGCCAGCATCACATACTAATACGCCTTTCTCGGAAGAAGAATAATCCACGCTCGTATTCTTCTCGCTCTTGTAATTAAGTAGTGTGATCAGTAAAGCAATCAAACCAACCACCACAAAAGTCGCAATAAAAACCCAAATACTATTACTTTTTTGCTTTTGCTTTTCCTTTTCCTCAGCCATTTAAACCTCCATTTGACTACCATTCTATCATATTTAGCTCAACGAATAAACATCAAAATAGCCCCTTTCGGGGCTATTTTATGACCAAATTGCTATACTTAGATTATTGCCAAGTAGAAGCAATCGTGTAAGTCACAGTACCAGTGTAAGTACCAGAAGCTTGTGCGGTACCAACGTAAACGCGATACTTTGGCTGGAATGAAAATGCTGCACCGTTAGCAGTTCCATTTGCTACAGCAGCAGCTGAGCCAGATGGAACAGCATGATAAGTCGAGAAGTCGGTATTAGCACCAGCAGATTCGATCATCATTGACCAGCCAGAAGCTGTACCAGACGTATTAAGGTTTGTTGGGATATTATCAGTATCAGAAGCATTGCTACCACTCTTTACCATCTTCGCTTCATTTGCACCCAATGCCGAGATTGTCCAAGTACCAGTCTTAGCACTACCAGATTCACCAGAGTTACAAACACCTTGGATAGTGATAGGATTTGTATCTGTAGAACCGGTATCACCTGTAGGATCGCCAGCAAGATATACTAACGCACCTAGAGTAGCATCCTTACTAAAATTACGTGTAATAGTAGGGTTAGCGCCTGTTGATGGATTGACAGCAGAACCATTTGCTGTAGCTTGGAAAGTACAAGACTCACCAATCACTACAGTAACGTTATCTGTAACACTCACAGGGCCGTCGACGGCAAATACAC
>JAZQBP010000037.1:0-14428 GCA_045545815.1 Candidatus Nanosyncoccus sp.
GCTCTATTCCTCATCTTTAACATCCTTTCTTATTTTATAACGAAAAGTGTCCAAGATGTTTGGGAGGTTGATAACTTTTGGCTTTATCTTCTGGATTATTTATTTGCTTCGTGTTATAATACTTGTACTGGGGCGGTTAGCTCAGTTGGCTAGAGCGCGTCTTTGACGTAGACGAGGTCAGAGGTTCGACTCCTCTATCGCCCACCAGACACTTGCTAAGAGTGTTTTTTTATTTGGACTTTTGTCGTTTATTGCTTTGGTTAATGCACAAAAAAATCCCCTGCTCTAAGGCAGGGGATTTTGGTTTTACTATTTTTTCTTCGCGGTATTGTCAGCGATATCTTTGGTGTTACGCCAGATCATGATGTACATGATACTTGCTTCGTAGATAAGGCGCACAATGACTGGCCCGAGAATGAGTGAGATGAAGAACATGAGTACTCCGTAACCACCTTCTGATAAGAAGTTGAAGGAGAAGAGGATGACGAAGATTGTTGCAAAGTAGTAAGTCACTTTGACGATTGCTTCGATCCACATGATCTTGAAGGAAAGAAAATCCTTGAGCCATTTAGTGAATTTGCCTTTTGGTGTGTCTTTGGTTTTGACGAATAAGAAATAGACTAGTATTGCGCCGATGATGGATAAGATTAGAGCAATGATGCTCCAAATAGCGACACCATCTGAAACGCTCGCTGTAGAACTTGTATTAGTTGTTAATTGTACTGTCCCATAAGAAGGCATAGTTTAACTCCTTTAGTTATATTAATTTGATTGTAGCACAAATAATATGAATTTGTAAATATTTTGTGGTCATGTTTGTCTTGTAGCGGATTATATTGTATAATATCAGTATGAATAGAGTACCATTGGCAGAGAGAATGAGGCCGACAAAATTGTCTGAGGTAGTGGGCCAAGACGAGATCATCGGAGATGGTAAGATTTTGACCGAGATTGTTAAAAAAGGTGAGCCGGTGAACTTGATTTTTTGGGGGCCACCTGGTACTGGTAAGACGACTTTGGCGCGGATTTTAGCACATGAGTTTGGCGCGGATTTTGTGGAGATATCAGCAGTAACAGCTGGCAAGAAGGATGTAGAGGAAGTAGTGGCTCGGGCTAGGGTGAATTGGAATCTCAAGACGCGAACTGTGCTGTTCGTGGACGAGATCCACCGTTTCAATAAAGCTCAGCAGGATGCGTTTTTGCCACACGTAGAATCGGGTTTGATTACATTGATTGGTGCTACTACGGAGAATCCGTCGTTTGAAGTCATTTCGCCGTTGCTTAGTAGATCGAGGGTGGTAGTGGTGTCGGCTTTGTCGAAGAGTGCGATTACCGAAGTGCTAAAACGTGCGATCAAGGCAGAGAAAGCTACAAAAAGAGTTACGAAAAAAGCAATTGATATCTTGGCGGAGCTTTCGGGAGGAGACGCAAGAAGCGCGCTGGGGGATTTGGAGTTGGCCTTATCGTTGGCTGAAAAGGTAGACGAAAAAGTGGTCGAAGAAGCCGCAGGGCGAAAAGTACCTGGATATGATAAAAAAGGGGATAATCATTATGACACAATATCGGCATTTATCAAGTCGATGCGTGGTTCTGATACGGATGCAGCGCTTTATTATCTCGCAAGAATGGTGGAGGCTGGCGAAGATCCAAAATTTATCGCAAGGCGAATGGTGATATTCGCTTCAGAAGATATTGGACTAGCAGGTAATGGGGCGTTGAGTCTTGCTACGGCATGCTTTCAGGCGGTAGAGCGAGTGGGGATGCCGGAATCTGGATTAATATTGGCGCATACCTGTGTGGCGCTCTCAAAATCCAAAAAGAATCGCGATTCTGCGGATGCGTGGTATAAGGCGCTAGAGTTAGCACGGAAAACTAGAGGTGAGCCGGTGCCAGTGTGGCTTCGAAACGCCCCCACAAAGTTAATGAAAGATCTAGGCTTTGGCAAGGGGCAAAAGTGGGAGTCAGGTTTCCATCTCGACAAAAACTATTTGCCTGACGCCATTAAAGATGAACGAATTTGGAAGACTAGTAATTAATTGTTGGGTGAGATTTATTTTCCTAAGCCGGCTTCGAAGTATTTTTGGACGTAATCCCAGCCCCATGAGAGATCGAATCCAGAAGTCGTGAAGCTATTGAACTTGAAGTAAGGCATACCTTGAGCGAGTTCGACGGTCTTTTTAGCGTTCTTCTCGATCTCTTCTAGCGGACGTTCTTCTTCGATGCAAGATTTGAATTCGTCACCAAGTCCGATATCCTCTCCGATCTTGGTCCAGTACTCCGGGCCGTTTTTATTGAGGCCGGTGAAGCCGGATTTGCCATTACCTTTAAAATAATCGTTCCAAACGCGCATGACGGCTTTGTCATAGTACTCCCAGAACTTGCCTTCATCTCTGGCACAATAAGTGGCGATGGCGGAGTAGCGTGAATGTTCTGGATTGGTTTCGCCGTATTCATAGAGGAAGTCGGAAAGTCGAACTTCAAGAAGGATGTCATTTTCTTCAAGATAGGTCTTTAACTCTTCCTCATGTTCAGCCATAGCATTTTCGAAGGCGATACAATATGGACAAACTAGGTCGGAATAGATGATGTAGTAATTCTTTGCTTCGAGATTTCCCATAGTGGTGCGTTCATCCCAAATCCTCTCTGCGTTGGATGGTTTGTTATTCATGCTGGAAACGATCGCAGCTATAAGTACGGCAACAACTGCAACGACTCCGATAATTCTAAAGACTTTTTTCACGGGACTCCTTTTTCTTCATATATTTTTCATTGATTATTGTAACATAGATTTCGACACCGAGGCGTTTTAATGCGAAGATTGCAATGACCACTGCAATGATAGTGACTATTGTGGAAATAGTACCAGCGATAGCTAGGCTACCGGTAGAAACGAAAGCGCCAATCAGAGGAGTCAGTAAGGTAGTTCCACAAGTGGGGCAGCCAGCTCCGAGCGCAATAAGTCCAGTAATGATGCCAGCGCTCTCTAGATTGGCAGAGTTTTGTTTCTTTTTCCAAAGAAGAACGATGAGTCCTATGAGTACTCCTTGAAGTAGGGCGATTGAGAAGGTAGATAACCAGTCGAGGAATGGCTGGTTGAAACCAAATATTGCAAGGAAGGAGTCAAGCAAGACATGTAGGCTGTCGGGAAATCCGAGAGCGCCCATCAGCTCGAATTTAGAAAAACCGCCCTGTAATAGGTTGATCAACATTCCAAAGAATAAGAAACTTGGAATAAAACCATACCAAAAACGTTTTTCTTTTGTAGCAAGTAAAATACCTTTTGCGGCGATCGCAAAATCGTCTAACCATTTCCTCCAATTCATGATAATGATTATAACATAAATTGTTTTATAATAGTGAAAATCGTTATTATACTAATATAATAAACGCTCGATTTGTCAAGGAATTTGTGTTCGGTTTTGGGGATTTACCTCTGTTTGTGTAATAAAATATTAGAACATAAATGGTTTAAAAAAACAATGTTGACACATACTCCGCCTATGCTAAAATAGTGTTAGGTTCGGACCGGATCGCAATCGTTGAGAGAGGGCTGAGCCAGGAGGTAAAGGCTAAGAGTTGTATATTGTTAGCCTGAGTACATAAAGGAGCGGTACTCGAGTAGATGGGGTGGAGAGTGTAGAGCTATTTTGGCTAACATGTATAACCAATCTACCTAGAAATTAGTATTAAAAATCCGAGAAGGGCGGATTTTTATTTTATATATGGACTTTTAAGCGTAAGAGTGGTATAATTAAGCTATGGAACTTTCAAAAAAGTTCAATCGAATTTTGATTACATCGATTATTCTTATTGTCGGAGTTTTTTTGGGGTGTATCGCGAAAGTGGCGACTGCTCCGACCTTTGCTGAGGGTGATGAAAATACTACTTATGACGGGGCTGGTGCGAAATTTGTGACATTTTATGATGATGGAAAGAAACTGACTGTGCGCACAGAGGTAAGGACCGTAGGTGAGGCGCTGGAGAGGGCCAAAATCACTCTAAATGAGGGTGATATTGTGGATCCAGGAGTGGAAGCTGAGATTAATGCGGATAATTATTTTATTAATATATATAGAGCACGACCGGTTGTAGTACGCGATGGTAATACTGAGCGGTATTTAATGTCGGCAAGCTATGATGCTAATACGATCATGAAAGAGGCTGGGCTTACTGTATACGATGGTGATGAGATTAAAATGGTGACAAATACGGATTTCTTGGAAGCTGGTCTAGTGAGTGTCTATGAGATTTCTCGCAATGGTGGCCGTACGATTACTGAGGAAGTGGAGATTCCCTTTGGTGAAGAGACGGTGGCGGACGCAGCGCTTGAGACTGGCAAGACAGAAGTGAAACAGCTTGGTGAGGTGGGGCGTAAGCGTGTATATTATAATGTGCAATATATAGATAATAAGGAAGTCTCACGTGAGTTGGTACGCGAAGAGGTAGTGAAGGAGCCGATTGCTCGCGTGACAGCGGTGGGTTCAAAGAGATCGCTACCACCAGCGTCTGGAACTTGTGCGGATTGGGTGCGTGCGGCTGGTGTACCAGAGGCAGATGTAGCGGCGGCAGTGGATCTGATCTATCATGAGAGTGGTTGTAGATATGATGCTCGTAATGCTTCGTCTGGAGCATATGGTATTCCGCAAGCATTACCGGGTAATAAGATGGCCTCAGCTGGTGCTGACTGGGAAACAAACCCGGTCACTCAGATACGATGGATGTCTGGTTACGTAAGTCGTTACGGTGGTTGGCAGGGGGCCAGTAATTTCTGGTACGCGCATGGTTGGTACTAAAAAATCGTTGGGACAACATTGGCTAAAAAATCGAGCAATCTTAGACGAGATTGCTGAATTGGCCTGTGGGGAAGATGGTGTAAAAACTTGTCTTGAAATTGGGCCGGGTTTAGGTACTTTGACCGCCTCGCTTTTAAAGAGATTTGATAGAGTGCTTGCCGTAGAATATGATGATCGGTTGGCGGAGAATCTACCGAAGTCGTTTCCGGGGACAAATCTTGAGGTGATACATGGTGATATCTTGGAGTATGATTTTGATAAAGTAACTGGTCCATATGTAGTGGTAGGGAATATACCTTACTATATTACCTCTCCGATTATCGAGAGGGTATTAACTGCTCGTAATATACCAGAGCGAGTGGTATTGTTGATGCAAAAAGAGGTGGCGGAGCGAATCCTGAGTGACAAAGAATCTGTATTGTCATTGTTTGTGAAGAATCGGGCTAAAGTGAGCGCGGGTCCGGTAGTCCCAGCAAGAGAGTTTACTCCTCCTCCGAAAGTCGATTCTGAAGTATTAGTGATGGAACCATTTGCAAATGGCCCAAAGTATCCTGATGAATTATTTAAATTAATTAAAGTGGCTTTTTTAGCCCCAAGAAAGAAGTTAATCCATAATCTTTCAGGGTTAAGGTCTAAGGATGAATTAACTCAAATATTTAAAGAATTAGACATTGACTTAAACGCTAGGCCAGCTGATCTACATCTAGATAAATATCACGATATTTTTGGTAAGCTATATTAATCTGATAAAAAAGCTGCGTTTTCTAATGGAGATTTGAAAAGCTTTTGCATAGGTTTGCTATAAAGATACTAATTTATAGTATCTGTGATATAATGGATTTATGTTAGATGTGAAGTTTATCAGAGAAAACTTAGAACTCGTAGAAAAGTCTACAAGGGAGAAGGGTTACAAAGTTGACGTTAAGGAAGTAATAAGGTTGGATGACGAACGTAGGGCTGTGTTAGCGGAAGTAGAAGATCTACGTAGGCGCCGAAACGAGGTAGCTGCGAAGATGAAAGGCGGTAAGCCTGCTCCAGAATTGATCGCTGAGGGGAAGAAACTCAAAGAAGAATTAGCTGAAAAAGAACAATTATTAGACAAGGCGCAAGAGGAACTTGATGCTTTGATCAAGAGTGTACCGAACATCATTTTTGATGATGTGCCTCTTGGTGGAGAAGAAGATTCAGTAGAGGTTAAGACTTGGGGTGAGCATCACGAAGAGGGTGTTGATCATTTGGATTTTGCGGTGAGTCGTGACTGGGTGGATTTTGAAAGAGGTGCGAAAGTCGCGGGCTCAAAGTTCTATTACCTAAAGGGAGAGTTAGCTTTACTAGAAAATGCGCTTTTGCAATATGGTCTTTCTAAGGTTTTAGAACACGGTTTTACCTATATGACAGTGCCGGACATGGTATCTAGTAGGATCCTGGAGGGATGCGGCTTTAATCCACGTAGTTCTGAGCAGTCGGATGAGTATTTTGTGGAAGGTGAGGACCTAGCAATGATCGCGACGGCCGAAATGCCTCTTACTGGGTATCATATGGATGAAATTATTGATGAGGAGAAATTGCCTTTATTTTACGCAGGATATTCACCATGTTTTAGGAAAGAGGCGGGTACTTATGGCAAATATACGAGAGGTCTATTTAGAGTACATCAATTTAATAAGCTTGAGATGTATGTATTTTGTTTGCCGGAAAACTCAAAAGAGATGCACGAGAAATTATTGAAGATTGAAGAAGAGATTTGGCAGGGATTAGAGATACCCTACCATATTGTAAATATTGCGGCGGGAGACCTTGGTGCACCGGCAGCGAAGAAATATGATATGGAATATTGGTCACCAGTGAATCAGAAGTACCAAGAGATTACTTCGTGCTCTAACTGTACTGATTTTCAAGCACGAGCAGTAAACGCGAGGGTGCGACGGAAGGATGACACGATTGAGTTTGTCCATACGCTTAATGGTACGGCGATACCTTTGGCGAGGGCATTAGTGGTGATCCTGGAGAATTATGCGACAGATGATGGCAAACTTAAGGTCCCGAAAGTATTACAGCCTTATCTAGGTGGGAGGGAAGAATTATAGCAAATGAGAAATGTTGTGTTAATAACAGAGGAAAAATAAAAGGAGGAAAATGATAGAAAAAATTGAAATTAGCGGGAACGGGTACAAGGTTGAAGAGCCGTTTCGTAAGTATGTCGAGAAACGTTTAGGGAAGCTGGACAAATATCTGCCAAGGCGCAATAAGAAAGATGTAATCTGTAAAGTAGTAGTATCAGAAATTGGTAAAGGTAAGACCGAGAAATATGAGCTTTCGGCTGCAATGGAGATTCCTGGTGGTAAGGTTTTGGCGGCACGAGATGAATGTTCGAACGTGTTTGCTGGGGTAGATTTGGTCGAGGCAAAATTAACTGGACAGATTAGGCGTTATAAATTAGAGGTACAACCACACCGCCAGCGAAAAAGCTTGAAAAACCTCTTTATTAGGCGCAAATAATGTGCTAAAATAGGGGGTGATTAGGAGTTATATGGCTAAAAAAGAGAAGAAACCGAGTGATAAGCTCGCGGATAAGACCGCACTAACCAAATTTTTACAGGGTGTTTTTGGTGATGCCCAGAAAAAGATTTTGAAACGTCTCTGGAAAAGAGCTCAGGAAGTAACCAAACTAGAGCCAAAGTATGAGGCGATGAGTGACGAAGAACTTAAAGAGCAGACTGAGAAATTTCGTGCTAAGATTGATAAAGCTTTGAAAACTGCTCGTACAGAAGAAGGAGTCAATAAGACTGGAAAGAAGCGTCCGCCAGTAGATGACACTAAGATCTTAAATGATCTATTGCCGGAAGTTTTTGCGGTGGCGAGAGAAGCCTCGAAGCGTATTCTTGGCATGAGGCCATATGATGTTCAATTGATTGGTGGTATGGTGCTTAATGAAGGTGCCGTGGCCGAGATGAAGACCGGTGAAGGTAAGACTTTGGTGGCGATGCTGCCAGCTTATCTTAATGGTTTGACTGGACGTGGTGTACATGTGGTGACGGTAAATGACTATCTAGCACAGCGTGATGCTGGTTGGAATGGTCCAGTCTATGATTTCCTTGGTTTATCTGTAGGTGTAATTATCAATGAAGCTTCATTTATCTATGATGCGGATTATGAAAATGAAGATCACGACGATGAGAGATTCCGTCATCTTAAGCCATGTACTCGTAAAGAGGCATACGCCGCAGACATTACTTATGGTACGAATAATGAATTTGGTTTTGACTATCTACGTGATAACATGGCAAGTGAGGTGCAATATCTACGTCAGAGAGAGTTGAATTTCGCAATTGTGGATGAGGTGGATTCGATTCTAATCGATGAGGCAAGGACGCCGCTAATCATCTCAGCTCCAGCGGCTGATAATCCAGAACAATATTATCAGTTTGCGAAAGTAGCTTCACGACTTGTGCCAGAGGATTATATCTTTGATGAAAAACGCCGTTCTGTAACCTTGACTGATAAGGGCATAGAGAAAGTTCAGAATATCCTGGGCGTAGAAAATCTTTATTCTACTAAGAATACACCGCTGGTTTACCACCTTGAGCAAGCAATTAGAGCAGAAGTAGTATTTAAGCGTGATAAAGATTATGTGGTGACCAATTCTGGTGAAGTAATCATTGTGGATGAACATACTGGACGTCTCATGCAGGGGCGACGATATAACGAAGGCTTGCATCAGGCAATTGAGGCAAAAGAAGGTGTCGCTGTGAAACAGGAATCGATGACCCTTGCGACTATCTCCTTCCAGAATTTCTTCCGTCTCTATAAGAAGTTGTCTGGCATGACTGGTACGGCATTTACTGAAGCAGAAGAATTTCAACAGATTTATGCGCTAGATGTGATCCAGATACCACCGAATAAGCCAATTGCGCGTGTGGACAAGGATGATTTGATCTACAAGACAAAGGCCGGGAAGCTAAAAGCGATTGCGACAGAGATTCAGAAATACCATGAAAAAGGCCAACCAGTGTTGGTAGGGTCGGATTCTATCGCCAACAACGAGGAGATCGCGAGCTATCTTGATCAGTTTGGCTTGCCGTATGAGATATTGAATGCGAAGAATAATGAGCGTGAGGCCGCAATCATCGCGAAGGCTGGTGAGAAGGGTGCTATTACGCTAGCTACTAACATGGCCGGTCGTGGTACGGATATTAAGCTGGGTGAAGGTGTCAAGGAGCTTGGCGGTCTCGTGGTGATCGGTTCAGCACGACATGATTCTAGACGGGTAGATAATCAGTTGCGTGGTCGTGGTGGACGTCAGGGTGATCCTGGTACGACACAATTCTTTGTGTCTTGTGAGGATGACCTAATGCGAATTTTCCAGGGTGACAGAGTAAAGACATTGATGACGCGACTTGGTGTAGATGAAGATACTCCAATTCAAACTAAAGCCATCTCGAAAACTTTGGAAGCAGCCCAGAAGAGGATTGAAGGATTTAACTTTGATTCTCGTAAGAACGTGGTGCAGTATGATAACGTGATCAACCGTCACCGCAAAGTGGTATATATGATACGTCGTCGTATCTTGGAAGGGGAGGATATTCATAGCGAGATCAAGCGATTGATGCGAGAAGAAGTCAAGATGCTGACAGAGTTCTCGTCACGCGCAAATAAGCATTTTGATGAGGAATTTAAGGCGGTCTTCGATTTTGACGATGATCTTATTCATGGTATCGGTTTGGTGCGTAAGGAGAAGGATCGTGAAAAGATGGCTCTTGAGGCTGTGGAAGAGGCTTACAATAGAAAGGAAGAAGAATTTGGTGCTGAGACAATGCGCAAAGTTGAGCGCGAAGTCTACCTCAAGGTATTAGATACTTTGTGGATGCAACATCTTGAGAACATGCAACATTTGCGTGAGGGCATTCATTGGCGCTCAGTTGGTCAGCGTGATCCGTTGGTTGAGTATCGTTCGGAGTCCCAGAAGCTATTTGATGGCTTACAGAGGAATCTACGTGAGGAAGTCTTGAAGATCTTGCTGTCTATCACTCCTTCTGAAGCGGCTTCAGATAATGTGACAGATGGCGAAGAGTATGAGTCCGAACTAACCAAGATGGCTGAGACACAGACGGAGCGTGGTGTAAATGAAATCTCGAGTGGTGAGAAGAATTTGGACTCGGAGTTTAAGAAGAAGTCGGGTAATACACGTGCAGTACCTAGAAGGACTAGTAAAAAATCAGGTAAAAAATCTGGTTCAAAGAAAAAGAAGAAATCGGGGAAGAAGCGCAAATAAGTTTTGATTATTATGTTATGGCATTTTTGTCATTATTTGTCAACTTTGCAGGAGGTAAATGAAGCATTCAGTTGAAGAAGTTAAGTTAAAAAATGGAGCGAAAGGATTATTAATTAATGTTCCTGGCGCTTCGGTGATGTCAACCAGAATTCAATTCCGGGCGGGGATGCTTTATGCAAAAAATAAGGAGGTGTATGAGATCCCGCACTTAGTGGAGCATCTGGCTTTTGGTGCGAACGCTAAGTACAAGGATGAACAGGCGTTTGAGGCGGAGTTTACTAAGAACGGCGCCTATCATAATGCTTGGACTTCGGACATTTCGGTTTGCTATGAGACAGAGTGTGCTGATTTCGAGTGGGAGCGGATCATGGAATTGCAACAGGTATCGATCTGTGAGCCGAAATTCAATGAAGAAGAGCTAAAATCAGAGAAAGCTAACGTGCGTTCTGAGCTGACTGGCTATATGAACGATTATTATCGTTTATTGTGGCCGCGTGTACAGCAAGCTGTGGGCGAAGATATCTTGGCGTTACCTGAGCGCCTAGAGACGATCAGAAATATTGAGCTCAAAGATATCCGCGAACACTATCGGCGAACTCATACAGCAAATAATATGAGATTTATCATCGCTGGGAGGATACGAGGCCGTAAGCGTAAGATCATCGATATGCTAGAAAAATGGGAGCTTAAAGAGGGGCGAGAATTTGAGATTCCGCCTACCGAGCTACATTCTTCAGAGGCTGTGTCAATCAGGCGAAAAGATGCTTCTAATATTACTTTTGGGTTTTCTCTTGTGACGCCACGACATTTGGAACCGAATGAAGTATTTGCAATGAATTGTCTTAATCACATCTTGAATGGTACGACTAATTCCAAGATCTTTGGTGCTGCTAGAAAACGAGGCCTAGTGTACGGTATGGGTTCGTCAGTAGCGGCGAATGCGCATAATTCGTATTGGGACTTCGATGGAGAAGTGAATATAGAGAATGCGGAAGAGTTGTTTGAGTTGATCCAGACTGAGCTGATGAAGACTTTGAACGGTGAGATACTTGATATGGATTTCTTGGCGGCAAAATCTTACGCCCTTGGAAGAATGCAAATGGGCGCGCAAACGGTAAGTCAGATCACGGATTATTATGCGGATGGTTACTTCACCAATGGTACGATAGAAAAATATGATAATATGGCTAATTTGATTAAGTCAATTGATAAGTTTAGTATGATTGAATTAGCACGAGAATTTGCAGGTTCTGGGATTAAGGGATTTGCTGCTGTTTCTTCGGTTGAAAAAGCGGTGATCAATGAACTAGAGAGAAGATTGAATTTCTAGTCAGTTGAGTTTTTTGGTGTTTTATTATTGAAGATCGATGATTTTTTGGTGGAATTTTGCTCCACGGTCGTAGACATTTTCAAACATATCAAATGAAGCGGCGGCGGGAGACATAAGAGCGATAGCTGGGGCGATAGCTTCGGCTTCGGATCTTAGGGTGTCGATAGCTTCCTGAAAGGATTCGACAAGAATAAAACGATTGTCTTGGTATTTTTTAGCTAGCTCATGTCCAGACTCACCCATTAGGATGATTTTCTTGACATTGGGAGATTGGAGGATTTCGTATATTTCGGGTAAATCTTCATAGTCAGTCTTGTCGCGGCCGCCTACGATGACTACGAGATTGTCTTCTGGGAAGGCATTGATAGCGACACGAGTGGAGGCGGGATTGGTAGAGAAGTTATCATCATAGTATTTGACACCGTTTAACTCGCGGAGGAATTCTAGGCGGTGAGGAAGGCCCTTGAAGGCTTTGAGACCGGCCAATACCGAGGTTTTATGACTACTTAAATATTCATCTGGTGATATATTATAAAGGCTAGCGACGGCGGCAATGGCGGCGATACAGTTATTCTTATTGTGTTCGCCTGGAATTGTAATAGCTGCACTGATGTCGTCTGGGATACTGAATGGGTAAGGTAGTTTGTGGGCAGGGGATTGATTGGCTATCTTGATGGATTCGGGGTTTTCTTGGTTATAGATGCAATAATCGTCAGATGTTTGATGTCGGCAGATATTGGCTTTGGCATCTAGATAGTCTGTGTAATCTTTGTGGACGTTGAGGTGATCGGGCTCTAAGTGACCGACGATAGCGATATGAGGGGACTTTTCGAGATCCCAGAGTTGAAAACTAGACATTTCGTAGATAACGACAGAATCTGGTGTAAGATCGTCAAGAACTTCAATCGCTGGTGTGCCAATATTGCCGACAAGATATACGTCGGAGCGTTCGGTATCAAGGAGGGCCTTGATGAAAGAGCAGGTCGTGCCTTTGCCTTTAGTGGCGGTGACGCCGATGATGGGGCAGGGACAGTGATCAAAGAAATATCTGGTGAGACTGGATTCGTTGGGCAGGTGTAAGGGTGGGACGGAAGGACTTCTTAGTACAAGGTCGTATGATGAGAAATCTTTATCTTTAATCTCGTCGTAGGTAAAATCTTCAAAAATATCAATCTCTACATTGTCGAAATGTGACTTGAAATATTGTTCGGCGGATTTGCCTTCTTTGCCGTATCCTAGTAATGCGATCTTCATAGAGTAATTATAACATATCGAGATTAAACTAGCCCCCGGATGGGGGCTGGAGCTTAATTTGTGAGCGACCAGGATAGATCCCGTGAGTTAAACTCGAGACGGACTCTTTCCTTGCCCACCAGAACATCGAAGATGTGCAAGGCTACTTCGCCCACAAAGCGGATTTGTGTGGCGAGGAGCTCTGTAACTTCAGTTTCGGATTCGCCGCGTCGCCGAAAAGTCAGTGGCTGACAAGGCGTCATCTCGTAACCAAACAGAGCCATCACTTCGACCCGTTCTGATTTATTGTTATTAAAGTTTTTCATAGTAAGACTCCTTATTTTATTAAAAGAAGTCATCTATGTGAGCCCGGTTTATTGGCTCCTAGCTATAGGCATAAATGACGATACCTACAGCCTTAAACTTTTCTCATCGCCAGTGACCGAAGTATAGCATGAGTACTATAATTATAGCACAGAAATAATGGACTTGGCTTCTTCAATGGAATGAGTTTCCATGAGTTTGGCACGGATTTCTTTTGCACCAGGGAAGTTATTGACGTAGATTTTGAAGAAGTGTTTTAAGGGTTCATAAGAAAATTGTCTACGACCTTCGCAATATTTCGGAAGCTCCGCAATGTGATAATCTTCGATTTTATCACATTGCTTCGCCCCTTCGGCGGCAAAATCTGAGATTTTGCCTTTATGTTCCTCCATATTCGCGAAGGTCGTATATTTTTCGTATAAACTTAGGTGTATTTTCAAAAGCTCTATAAACTCTGACTGGGTTGGGGTGTGGGTTGTGAAACAGTAGGGATTTTGGAAAACGCCGCGGCCAATCATGAAACCGTCAATTTCGGGATACTGGGCGTGCAATTCTAGGGCATGGGCGCGGTCTTTGATGTCGCCGTTGATGATCAATTTAGTTTTGGGGCTGATCTCGTTGCGGAGTTTGATTATCTCTGGGATTAGTTCATAGTGAGCGGGAACTTTGCTCATTTCTTTCTTGGTGCGGAGGTGTACGGTGAGAGCGGCAGGTTGTTCGGCTAGTAGGACGGAAAGCCAAGTTTTATACTCTTCGGGTTGACTCCAGCCGAGGCGAGTCTTGACGGAGACGGGTAGATCGGTATTGGCTTTGGCGTTACGAAAACATTCGACAGCTAGTTCTGGGGTCTTAATCATGGCAGCACCGCCACCAGTTTTATTGACGTGTTTATCGGGGCAACCAAAATTTAGGTCCACACCAGCGAAGCCGAGGTCTTTTAGGGCGCTAGTGCATTCTGCGAAGTGATCGGGGTTTTTGCCCCAAATTTGGGCGATGATAGGAGAATCGGTGGGGGCAATTTCAAGACGCTCTAAGGCGTTGTGGCGGCCTTCTTCAGAAGCATAGGATGAAACATTGGTAAATTCTGTGAAAAATAGATCCGGCCGACCAGCGTGAGCGATCACCTGACGAAACATGATGTCGGTGACGCCTTCCATGGGGGCGAGGACTAAAAACGGTTTTGGTAGATTATCCCAAATCATGAAATATATTCTACCATATTTTCGCATTTTCGCAAACCGTTGACTTTTCTTATGTTTTTCCGATATAATTATAAGCATAATGGTTAAGCACAGGAACGTATATGGTTACTAAATCTAGATATATCAATACTATAACATTAAGTCTCCTAGCTCTAACACTTGCTTCCGGAAGTCTTTTGATCTCTTCTAACTCTTCCGCCGAAGACTCCGGCGTAGACAATGTCTCCATCACCATCCCAGTCACCTGTACCATGGTAGGCACAGGCATGAACTC
>JAZQBP010000038.1:0-55311 GCA_045545815.1 Candidatus Nanosyncoccus sp.
GCGAAAAAGATCTAACCGTGGTGATCGTGTCGGGAGATAAGAATAAATTCGGTACTGATACTATTCGGATCAGAAAGATATAAAAGATAGACATTATTTGTATCAAAAAGATATAGCGATTTGAGTTGTTAGTCTTTGAGATTTTTGAGGCCGGGAAGTTCTTTGCCGAGCAAGAATTCTAGTGAAGCGCCTCCGCCTGTGGAGACAAGTGAATAGTGTAGATTGGGATGATCTTTTTGCAAATGTTCAATGAAACCAGTAGTATCTCCACCACAAATAATGGTAGTGGCGCCTTGATGCTCGCCGATCAATTCGGCGGCAATGGTGCTGGCGGTGGCGTAGGCGGGGTCTTCGGCATAGCCGAGGAGTCCATTCCAGATGATGGTGCTGGCATCAGTGATGAGACCGGCGAGTTTGCCGGTAGATAATGGACCGATGTCGAGTTTGGCGCCTTCTTTGTTTTCGTCGAAATCATCAGCTACGATGACGTTGGCGTGTTTGGATTTGTAGCCATCGGCGGCAATCTTTCCGCCAACGAAGATTTGGTCGGCGCTTTTAGCGAATTTATCAATAAGAGGTTGTTTGTCGTCGACTTTGGCGCCGCCGATGATAAGAAGGACTGGTTTTGCTGGGTCTTTGGTGGCTGAAGTGAGGTTTTCTACTTCTTTTTCCAACAAAAGTCCAGCGTAGGAAGGGAGGAGTGTGGTGATAGCATCAGTAGAGGCGTGAGCACGATGGATGACGGCAAAACCGTCTTGGACGAAAAAGTCTGGACTGATGGCATTGATGATATTCTGAGCAAACTCTTTGGAATTGTCCTCTTCGGCTGAGTTGAAGCGGAGGTTCTCGAGAAGGACGAGCTTGGTGTCGTCTGGAATAACGATCTTTTCATCTGGCTTAGGTAAGTCATGAAAGGCTACTTTGGTATCAGGGAGAAGTTTTTGTAAGGTCTTGGCGATTGGAGCAAGTGATAATTCTGGAGTAGGTTTGCCTTCTGGGCGACCAAGGTGGGAGATGAGAATAACCTTTTTTGCGCCGTTTTCTAGTAGATAGTTGATCGTGGGGAGGCTGGCACGAATGCGAAGATCGCTTTCGACCTTTTTGTCTTTTAGGGGGACATTATAATCCACGCGCACGAGGATGGTCTTGTTTTTGACATCTATATCTCTGATTGTTTTCATGAGACCATTATAGCATATTTACAAATATGCATGCTGTGATATAATTCTGTATATGAAAAAAGCACGTAATTATCAAGAAATCATTGGTGAAACTGTTGAACATATGCGTGAAGAGAAGGGGTGGACGCAAGAGGAATTGGCACGAGCGGTGGGGTCTAGCCAGTCGGCTATTCATCGGATTGAAAAAGGTCGTCAGAATATTTCGCTTGAGATGGTGAAAAAGCTTTCTGAAGTGTTTGGTACACAAATTCTCTCTATAAACGACTCAGCTTCGCAGAGTTTTCGAATTCGCGGAGGCAAGGAATTAGCTGGTGAGATCACGATAAACACGTCTAAAAATGCGGCGGTGGGATTACTCTGCGCGTCGCTTCTGAATACTGGAAAGACGGTACTACATCGTGTTGCGAGGATTGAGGAAGTGTTTAGAATCATTGAAGTATTGGAGTCAATCGGAGTAAAATGCCATTGGACAAACCGCCATCGTGACTTAGAAATTATCTCACCACGCGAATTGAAATTGGACCAAATGGACATTGAAGCAGCGCGCAGGACGCGATCAATCATTATGTTTCTTGGGCCACTTTTGCATCGATATGAGAAGTTTACTTTGCCGTATGCTGGTGGTTGTTCGCTGGGTACAAGGACAGTGGAGCCACATCTCAAGGCTCTAGAAACTTTTGGTCTTAAAGTAGATGCTGAGAGTAATAGTGGTTTTTATGAGGTAGAAGTAAACCAGAAGATTATGCAAGACCGCAGTGATAGATATATTGTTTTGACTGAGCGTGGTGACACGGTGACAGAGAATGTTTTGATGGCGGCGGCGATGCATCCTGGTAAGACTACAGTAGTGGGGGCTTCGCCGAATTATATGGTGCAGGATATGTGTTTCTTCCTTGAAAAATTAGGCGTGAAGATCGAGGGAATTGGTACGACGAAGTTGGTGATATACGGCAGGTCGCGGTTTGACACGGATGTAGAATACAATATTTCAGAAGATCCGATCGAAGCGATGTCGTTTATCGCGGCGGCGCTAGTGACTGGGTCGGAGATTACGATCACGAGGGCACCAATCGAGTTTTTGGAGATCGAGCTTGAAGTTTTGAAAAATATGAATGCAGTGATCGAAAAGTCTGAGGAGTATTTGTCGACAAATGGGCGGACAAGACTAGTAGACCTGGTGGTGAAAAAGTCTAAATTAGTAGCACCGGTGGACAAGATTCACCCGATGCCTTTCCCGGGGCTAAATATCGATAATCTGCCATTTTTCTCGATAATTGCGGCGGTAGCGGAAGGGCGTACTTTAATCCACGACTGGGTGTTTGAAAACCGAGCTGTATATATTACGGAGCTTGCTAATTTGAACGTAAAGGTCGAGTTACTTGATGCGCATCGAGTATATATCGAAGGACCGACTAACTTTAGACCGACGGAGCTGACTGCGCCTCAGGCTCTAAGGCCAGCAGTGGTGGTGTTGATCGGGATGCTGGCGGCGCCAGGGAAATCAATCTTAAGAAATGTGTATACTATTAACCGTGGATACCAGGATTTTGCGGCGAGATTGCGTCATTTGGGGGCTGACATTGTGCCATTAACTGGTATATAATATAGGCTATGGACAAAATTTTGGAGGGATTAAATCCGCAACAAAAAGAAGCGGTAGAAACTTTGGAAGGCCCGGTGCTGATACTAGCGGGAGCGGGGTCTGGTAAGACTAAGACTTTGACGCATCGTATCGCTAATCTGATCGCTCATGGCGTGCAACCGCAAAATATATTGGCTGTGACTTTTACCAATAAGGCGGCGAAGGAAATGAGGGATAGATTGTGGCGGTTGCTTCAGAAGAAACAGGATATGATTACTCCTGCGCCGAGGTCTTTTATGCCATATATGGGGACGTTTCATGG
The DNA here is from genome assembly GCA_045545815.1 of Candidatus Nanosyncoccus sp. Lineage (GTDB taxonomy): Bacteria > Patescibacteriota > Saccharimonadia > Saccharimonadales > Saccharimonadaceae > Nanosyncoccus. The sequence continues at coordinate 3,086 of JAZQBP010000038.1, forward strand.
GATTGCGGTGAAGATCTTGAGGATTGAAGCGGATGTGCTTGGGATTGATCGGAATTTTGTGATTTATGACATGGATGACCAGGTGTCTTTGATTCGACGTATCATGAAGGACCTGAAACTGACGGATGATAAGAGCCTGAAACCGAAATCCATTCAGTCGATTATCTCTAGCGAGAAGAATCAGGGAAATGGACCAGATGAGTATGAGGCTGGTGCGTATTATCCAAACCAGAAGAAGATTGCGAAGGTTTTCTATCGCTATGAGGAGGAAAAGGCAAAGGCGGGCGCTTTGGATTTTGATGATCTTTTATTGATGGAGCTGAAGCTATTACGTGAGCACGCGGATGTGCGGCGAAAATGGCAGGAGAGATTTGAACATATCTTGATTGATGAGTATCAGGATACTAATACTGTGCAATATAATATCGTGAAACTTTTGGTGTCGGAGAAACGGAATATTTGCGTGGTGGGGGATGATTGGCAGTCGATTTATTCTTGGCGGGGGGCGGATTATACGAATATCTTGAATTTTGAAGAGGATTTTCCGGGGGCGATGGTGATTCGGTTGGAACAGAATTATCGTTCGACTGGGAATATCTTGGAAGCATCACAGAAGATTATTCGTCAGAATAAGACACGGACTGATAAGACATTGTTTACTGAGGCGGGTAAGGGTGCTCCTGTGGATATTGAGTCTTTGCAGGATGAAGCAGCTGAAGCGAACTTTGTAGCACTATCGATCCTTAATATGCAGAAACAGTATCCTGACTATTCGGATTTTGCGGTACTATATCGGACTAATGCGCAATCGTATACTTTTGAAAAAGCATTTATCAATATGCAGATTCCGTATAAGATTGTGGGTGGGGTGAGATTTTATGACCGAAAGGAAGTGAAGGATGTGTTGGCCATCCTGAGATTGGTAGTGAACCAGCGTGATAAGGTGAGCTTAGCGAGAGTAGTCTCGAATGTGCTTTCTGGTATTGGGGAAGCATCGCTTGCAAAGATCTTGGCGGCGATGGATGTGATTCGTGAAGATAAGCCTTTGTTTAATGCGGATCTGCCGGATGTGTTGAAATCTGGTAAGGCGAAGAATGGGTTGGCGCGACTAGTCGGATTCTTGAGAAAGACTGAAACGGATGAGAATCCGGGTGAGACCGTGAAACGGGCGGTGGAATATTTTGATTTTAAAAGTTTGACGGACGATGGCACGCCGAGTGGGGAGGATAGGATGCAAAACTTAGAAGTGCTAGCGGGGACGGCGGCAGAATATGATACTCTGGATGAGTTTCTGGCGGATGCGACTTTGATGTCTTCAGCGGATGAGGCGGTAGAAAAGAATTCTGTGACGCTGATGACTTTGCATGCGGCGAAGGGATTGGAATTTCCGGTGGTGTTTATGGTGGGGATGGAAGAAGGTCTATTTCCGGGTGGTAGGGCTGCCGAAAAAGAAGAAGATATGGAGGAGGAGAGGCGACTGGCATATGTGGGGATGACACGGGCGATGCAGAGACTAATCATGACTTATGCGGGAAGTAGGTATTCGTATGGGTCGCGTAGTTATAATATGCCGTCGCGTTTTCTAATGGAACTAGGATATGATCCGTATGGAGTAAGCGGAGGAGTAGGGTCGGCAGGATATCGTGATGTGGACGGGGATGGGTTCAATGATTTTGGTGATGGAGATTTTGGCGAGTCGGATTTTGATCCTTTTCCGGATGATGTGCCGGTGTGGGAATAGAGCGTCTATTATTATTTAGTTGATTTGTTAGTGCTTATGTTATAATAGTCGTATAAAAGGTAACACTAGAAAGGCTTTCTGTGAATAATAAACACCTCGCTATTCCACTAGGGCTGTTAGCTGTAACGGTTGTATCTGGAATGTTTTTAATTTCTTCTAACTCTTCCGCAGATGACTCCGGCGTAGACAACGTCTCCATCACCATCCCAGTCACCTGTACCATGGTAGGTACAGGCATGAACTCACATACAGCCACTATAGAAAATGGTACCTACCGTGGAGATGATGTAAATGGTATAGGTATTGGAGAAACTACACTAAAAGCCTACTGTAATGATACCTCAGGCTTCTCCATCTATGCCATAGGCTATACTAATGAAGAATATGGTAACACAGTACTAAAGAGCACTACACTAGGCGATACCTACAATATCATCACAGGCACTAATACAGGCCCAGTAGGAACAGAAGATACATCCAACTGGTCTATGAAACTAAAAGCCGTATCAGGTACCTATACTCCTACAATAGAAAATGGCTATTCTAACTATAGTAATGTCCCTACTACCTACACTAAAGTAGCTACTAAATCTTCAGGTACTGATATGGGCTCTAACGCAGAAGGAAGCTCTATCAAATCCACCTATGCTGCCTATATCTCTAAGACTCAACCATCAGATACTTATGAGGGTAAGGTTAAATATACTCTTGTTCATCCTGCAAGTGAAGAACCATTACAACCTCAGCCTGCTAAGCCAGGTAAGATTGTCTATCATCCAAATACCAGCTCCGTGCAAGGGCAGATGGGGGACCAATCAGCAAGCAATAACGCAGAAGTAAAGCTTCTGGCCCCAAACTTCAAACGTACGGGCTATGGCTTCGCTGGTTGGAACACCTCATATGATTATTCTGGTACTAACTATGGCCCCAACCAAACCATCACTACACCAGCTGACGTAGAAACAAATGGCCTCTCACTCTATGCCGTATGGATTAAATCCGCAGGCACTATTCAAAACTGGAATGGTTGTTCCAGCCTTGCCCAAGGCTCCACTACTGCCCTTACAGACGAACGAGATGGTAACGTATATGCTGTAGCTAAACTCGCTGACGGTAAATGCTGGATGATAGAAAACTTAAGACTAGATGATTCTGCAGAGCTTTCATCTACGAATACCCATAGTCCGTCTCTTCCTCTCACCAACATCTATGATTCCAATATTACATCAAATCACCTCTCCCCAACTTCATCATTAGCTTATAATGCTACTACTGCTCCAGAAGGATGGTGCACTACCGACTCAGCTGCCTGTGACGACCAATCTAGACTCCGAACAGATAATACCACCCTCTTCACCGACAACACATCTTCTAGCTACGGCGCATCAAGTGACGTCTATTCCTATGGCAACTACTACAACTGGTATTCAGCTACCGCAGGACATGGTAAATATGAAAACGACTCAGGCTACGTTGCTTCTGGTGACATCTGTCCTGCAGGATGGCACTTACCAACTGGAGGAAGTGCTACGGCGGAATTTGGTGTTCTAGATGTAGCTATGGGTGGTACAGGAACATCTCAATCTACCGCAGAAGCATCTAAAGGATGGCTCACTTATCCCAATAACTTTGTTTATACCGGTTATGTAGAGGGCTCATCGGCCAGATACCGTGGTTCAGATGCGGGTTATTGGTCGTCTTCGGCGAGCATTCACTCCTACGCTTACAGTATGTACATTGGTGGAGCTGCTATCAATCCGGGCGTTGCCAACTATAATAAGTACCGCGGATATACGGTTCGTTGCATCGCTGGTGTCTAGCGGAAAATGAGATGAAACGACGCTGCCCGAAAGATGAAGAAAGAAGAGAAATCAAGAAAACGAAAGGAGCAAATGAGTAAAACAAGAAACAAGATGATCACTACAACCAGACTAAGCCTTGTTAGTTCGTTGAGCTTAGTAGGCCTAACTGTACTTTCTGGTATACTTCTTTCATCATCAGTAGTCTCCGCAGAAGACATAGTAGACGAAATCAACATCACCGTCCCAGTCTCCTGTTCTCTTTCTGGTACTGGTATGACTTCTCACACAGCTACTATAGAAAATGGACGCTATGTTTCTGATATAGGTACTACCACACTTAAAGCCTTCTGTAATGATACTAATGGCTTTGCTATCTATGCTACAGGATACACAGGAGACGAAATAGGACAAGAGAATAGTAATAAGCTAGTAGGAACTCCAAGTACTATAGGAAACATATCTACTGGTACTGCTACTTCTGGAGACACAAGTAACTGGTCTATGAAACTAGCTACTACATCTACTCCTACACCTGCATATCCTATCACCATAGATAATAGCTTTAATACATATCAAGAAGTACCTAACGAATATACTAAAGTAGCTCATAGAGATAGTAGTACAGACATAGGAGAAGATGCAGAAGGAGCTACTCTCACTACTACCTATGCCTCATATATCTCCAAGACTCAAGCTGCTGGAGCGTATTCAGGAAAAGTTATTTACACCCTAGTTCATCCATCAAATGAAGAGCCACCACATGAAGTAGCCTGTGAGGCTGGGAAGATTTGCTATAATGCTAATACTACCACTGCACTAGGTGAGATGGGGAAGCAAACTGCTTACTCTAGTACTACTTTATGGGCTCCAAATTTCAAGCGAACAGGTTATGGCTTTGCTGGTTGGAATACTAAATATGATTATACTGGAACTAACTATGGCCCCAACCAAACCATCACCGCTCCAGCTGATGTAGAAACAAATGGTCTATCTCTTTACGCTATGTGGATCCCATCACAAGGTATTCTACAAAACTGGAACGGCTGTAGCTCCATGAGTATTGGCGATGTCATCGCACTTACCGATAATCGCGATAATGACACCTACGCTGTAGCAAAACTTGCAGATGGCAAATGCTGGACTATAGAAAACCTCAGACTAGACGACTCCGCAGAACTTTCTTCTACTAACACCCACAACCCATCTCTCCCGATCACTAATATCTACAATGCAGACCCGGCTCTGGCTACTAGTTCAAACCATCTTTCATTCACTACAGACCCAACTCAGACTGCCTGGTGCACATCTAACTCCAGTGCCTGTGACGACCAATCTATGCTAGCTACCAATAATACTACTCTCTTCACCAACAACACATCTACCAATTACAGCAATTATAGTAACGTCTACTCCTACGGAAACTACTATAACTGGTACTCGGCTACAGCAGGTCACGGTACTTATAGCAAAAATATTGGCAATACATCGGGTGATATCTGCCCAACTGGTTGGCATTTGCCTACGGGTAGGAATGCTTCAGGCGACTTTAGTATATTAGATATTGCCCTGGGAGGAATTGGAACAAGTTCGGATTCTAGTACTACTCCTAGTGGCGCTATTATGTCTGCCTCTTATCGCACCTATCCTAATAATTTTATTTATTCGGGGCAAGTGTATGATTCGTCGGCCAACAATCGTGCTTCCAGCGGACTCTATTGGTCGTCTTCGGCATACAATAGCGACAACGCCTATAGCTTAACCGTGGGTGGTTATGGCGTCAACCCAGCCATAGGCAACATCAATAAGCATTACGGGAGGATGGTCCGTTGCGTCGCTGGCATCTAGCGAAATAATAGCGACGTTCTTGGACGTCGCTATTTTCACGTGGCAATAAAAAAAGAGGTGTGGGCGACACTATATATGGTCTGGGATAGGAGATTTGAACTCCTGACCTCACGCACCCCATGCGTGCGCGCTACCAGGCTGCGCCAATCCCAGGAACGTTGTGGTCAGGGTGATCGGACTTGAACCGACGACCTCAGCGTCCCGAACGCTGCGCGCTACCAACTGCGCCACACCCTGAAAAATAATCATAAATCTTAAGGTAAAAAATGGTCTTAATTTGTAGCATAAGACCTTATGGTCTGGGTGACTGGACTTGAACCAGCGGCCTCGACTTCCCAAAAGTCGCGCGCTACCAACTGCGCCACACCCAGGCGTAGTATTATTATAGCATATTCTGAAGAAAATATGTTAAAATTGAGAGATAAAGGAGATAAAAGTGGCGGAAAAATTGAATAATAAGGTGGGGGGAAAGAATACAAAGCAGGGTGGCAGTACGTCAAATACGGTGCGGAGTGGATTGTTTTTCTTTGTGATGCTTTGTTTTGTGGCGTTTATTATTACTAATATGAATTATGGTCAGGCACAAAAGACTGAGGTTGCTATCTCGGATGTGATACGTAGAGCGAATGACCCGAATGGTGATATCGCGAAAATTACCGTGATGGGTGATTCGCTAGATATTACTTTGAAGGGGAAGGATCAGCCGACTGAGACTTCGCGTAAGGATCGTGCTGGTACATTGTATGACCAGGGTCTAATCAATCGTTGCGAGGGCATGAACGGCGACGGTCTTAAGAAATGTCAGGAACAATATCCGACGATCGAGTACAAGGAAGATACTAATGTATGGGGGATAGTACTTGATGTGGCTTTGACTGTGCTTCCGATCGTGGCTTTAGTAATATTCTTTACTTGGATGTTGAGGCAAGCTAATGCGGCTAATAATCAATCGATGTCGTTTGGCAAGGCAAAGGCAAAGCTATATGGCCCAGACAAGAAAAAAGTGAGCTTTAAGGATGTAGCAGGGAATGAGGCAGCTAAGCAAGATCTGACTGAGATCGTAGATTTCTTAAAAAGTCCGAAGAAGTATGAAAAATTAGGTGCGAAGATTCCACGCGGCGTGCTTTTGGCTGGCGATCCGGGTACTGGTAAGACTTTGATGGCGAGAGCGGTGGCGGGAGAGGCTGACGTGCCATTCTTTTCGATCTCTGGTTCGGAATTTGCTGAGATGTTTGTGGGTGTAGGCGCATCACGGGTGCGAGATTTATTCTCAAAGGCCAAGAAAAATGCACCTTCGATTATCTTTATTGACGAAATCGATGCGGTAGCACATAAACGTGATGCTAGGGGTGGTGCTGGTCGTGAAGATGAGCAGACTTTGAACCAAATCTTGGTAGAAATGGATGGGTTTGATAATGATTCTGGCGTGATCGTGATGGCGGCGACTAACCGAGTGGATATGTTGGACAAAGCATTGCTTCGTCCAGGGCGATTTGATAGGCACGTGAATGTGACTTTGCCTGAGAGGAAGGATCGACTTGAGATTCTCAAAGTGCACTTTAAAGGTAAGCCAGTGGAAAGTGATGTGGATCTAGAGGCACTAGCGAAGAAGACGGCTGGTTCGTCTGGTGCAGATCTTGCCAATATTGCAAACGAAGCGGCTATCACAGCGGCACGTGAGGGACATAAGGCGATCTCTAATAAAGATGTGGTAGAGGCCTTTGAGCGCGTAGCGATCGGGCCGGAGCGTAAGAGTAAAGTGATGAATGATAAGGAGCGTAAGATTACGGCATATCACGAGGCTGGTCATGCTGTTGTGGGTCATGTGCTGCCAGATTCTGACCCAGTACATAAAGTGACGATCATCCCACGTGGTGCGACTGGTGGCGTGACTTGGTTCTTGCCTCCAGAAGATAGAAGCTATAAGAGTGTTTTCGAGCTAAAAGATATTTTGGCACGAGCAATGGGTGGTCGTGTGGCAGAGAAATTGGTGTTTGGTACGGATGCGGTGACGACTGGTGCTTCTTCTGATCTTCGCAACGTGGCAGAATTGTCTAAGTCGATGATCGTTGAAGAAGGTATGGGCTCTGGCACACGCAACCTAGTATTCCCGCCTGAATCGACCGGCTATTACACTATCACTACCGGTAAGCCATATTCCGAAAAGACGGCTGAGATGATCGATGCTGAGGTGAAGAAATTATCAGATGAGGCTGCGAAACGAGCAGAAGAAGTCTTGAAGGCGAATAAGTCTGTCTTGGATAAGCTTGCTGAAGAATTACTTGTGCATGAGACGCTTGAAGAGGCTGAACTTGAGCCAATCTTAAAGCACGCAAGATTGCCTGAAACCGCTAAACTACATAAATAGAGAGGAGATAATGATGGAAAGGCTACTTGATTATTTTGTGCCGGAGAAATATGAATTAGATCTGGGTATAAATAAGTTTGATGGAAAAATAGGTGGTACGGTAGCGGTATCTGGTGAAGCAAAAGCAGACACAATTAAATTTCACACTGTAGGTTTGGATGTGAAGCAGGTTTTTGTAGATGGTAAGGAAGTGAAATATGAGGTTCAGGAAGATGTGTTGACACTGAAAGGTGTTTCGACCGGCAAAATACCAGTCTTGATCAGATATGAAGGGAATTTGAATGAGAATATGGAGGGAGCGTATCTCTCTACCTATGAGCATGATGGCGAGAAAGAAGTGATCGTAGCGACACAATTTGAAAGCCATTATGCAAGACAAGCGTTTCCTTGTATAGATGAGCCGGCGGCAAAGGCTGAGTTTGAATTGAAGATTACCGTGCCGGAAATCGAAGGGGAATTGGTGTTCGCTAATACTCCTGCAAGAAAAACTAAAACATATTCTAAGGTGCCGGATGGTAAACATACAATCTTTTATAATGATGATGGGAAAAAAGTTTCGGCAAAATATGTAGAGTATATATTTGAGCCAACGCCACGAATGTCTACATATTTACTCGCGTGGGTGATTGGAAAGTTGCATGGCAAGACGACCAAGAACGCACATGGCACTGAGATTACTACCTATTGCGCTCTAAACCATGATGTGGATTCGGTGGAATTTGCGAATGAGATCGCGGCGAAGTCGCTAGAATTTTATGACAATAATTTTGGGGTGCCATATCCTTTGCCGAGACTGCTTCAGGTAGCTTTGCCGGATTTTGAAGCGGGCGCAATGGAAAACTGGGGGCTGGTGACTTATCGTGAGTCGATGATGTTGGCGTCAAAAAACGCTACGCTTGCAACTCGAAAATCCGTAGCGCTTACAGTGGCACATGAATTGTCGCACCAATGGTTTGGCGATTTGGTGACAATGGAGTGGTGGGACGATCTGTGGCTAAATGAATCTTTTGCGAGTGTGATGGAATATTATGCAGTGGATGCGATCCATCCAGAATACAAGATCTTCGAAGGATTCTTTACGGGTGATGCAGCAGCGGCGCTACTCCGTGATGCATATTCTGGTGTACAATCAGTGCATCAGGAGGTGAAGAGTCCGGAAGAGATCGCAACTTTGTTTGATTCGGCGATCGTCTATGCGAAGGGTGCGAGACTGATGCTGATGTTGATACGCTTGATGGGTTGGGATGATTTTTGCAAAGGAATTTCGGATTATTTTGCAAAGCACAAATATGCAAATACGGTGGGCGATGATTTATGGGAGGCGTTGAAGCCATATGCAGATTTTGATCCGAAGGAATTAATGCATTCGTTTATCGATAAGCCTGGCTATCCTGTGATCACAAATCTGAAGGGCGAATTTGAAGAGTTTTCTCAGAAGAGATTTTTGCTTGACGGACCTTTAATGGATTCAAACTGGCCATTACCGAAGATCACGGAAGACATGTCGGGACATTATATACTAAACTTGACTGACGCGGAATTTAGCAAGAGATTAGAAGATTTTGATAAGCTGGGTCTCGAAGAGAAATTACGAATTCTTATGGATAGAGATCTGATTACGAAAGCTGGATTAGCGAGCCCGGCGTCTCTGGTGCCTTTGGTGATGAAATTTAAGGATGAATCATCTGCGGCCGTTTGGAACAAAGTGTCAGCGCTAGTGGGTAATCTGCGGATGTATGTGGACGACGAGTCGAAAGAAGAGAAAAGACTTAAAGAATTTGTTTTTGAATTGATAGATCATAAGCTATCTGAAGTGGGGATCGTCACTGGTGAGAATGATGACGAAAATGTGATTAGGCTGCGGGCAAATCTTTTGGGGTTAGATTACTATGCGGAAGACAAGAAGAGACTTGAAGAACTTGCGGCGATGTATGATGAGGACTATACGAAGATGGATACCGAGATACGTGACGATATCTTGAGTGCGAGGATGTATCTTGAACCGGAATTTGCTTCGGAATGTGTGAAGAAATTCCAGGAGATTAGCGATCCGGATGCGAGATTTGATTATCTTGCGGCGGCTTGTTTGGTGCGAGATGATGATGAGCTGGATAAGTTGGTAGGTCTGCTCGGTGAGAACGAGATTGTTAAGCCGCAAGATCAATTGTATCTATTCATCTGGTTGTATCGTAATCCGAAGAGCAGGGCGCGTGTATTTGAATGGTTGACAAAAAATTGGGATACTGTACGGAAAATCGGTGGAGATAAATCACTGGATAGCTACCCAACCCTGATTGCTAGAGTTTCTAGAACGGAAGAGGAATTAAAGAAGTATCATGAATTCTTTGGACCGATGATTAAAGATCCATCTTTGAAGCGAGCGATCGAGATAGGGCTTAATGAAATTGAAGCGAGAGTGAAGTTGATTCAGAAATACCGTAAGGACGTAGTCTTACAACTTGAAAAAGCCTAAAAAAATAAGCCCGCGAGCGCGGGCTTATTTTATTTGCAAGATTTCTTGAAATCTTTGATAGAGACTAGCTTGGATTTGCCAGTCTTACGATCGGTAATCTCAACAGAATCTTTTGCTAAGGTTTTGTCGGAAACGACGACGCGGTAAGGGATACCGATGAGGTCGGCATCGGCGAATTTTTCGCCTGGGCGAAGGTCGCGGTCGTCGAAGATTATTAGCTCGTCGTGGCCTTTGTAGAGCTTTTCGGCTTCTTTAATGCCAGCTTCATCGATGCCTACAAGATAATATCTGTATGGGGTAACTGACTCTGGCCAGTAAAGGCCTTTATCATCTGAGAAATATTCGGCAAGTACTCCCATGAGGCGAGAAATACCAATACCATAACATCCCATGTAGATCTCGCGACGTTCGTTGTTATCGTCGGTATACTCTAGATCTAGTGGAGCACTAAATTTGGTGCCAAGTTTGAATATGTTGCCTACCTCGGCGGCAGTATCTTCAATAAGGTCGTCCTTAGTGATATTGAATTCTTTAAGCACTTCCGGAATGACAACTTCTTTGTTGAGAACAATAGATTTGTCCTTGGTGTAATAGATGGTATCTTCGCCGACTGGAAGTATGGTTTGGAATTCATGTGAGAATTTGGAGAAGATACCACCGGAGGCAAAACATGGGAAGGTAACATCGCCAAGACCTACACGCTTATACACGTTCATATAGGCTTGGAATACTTTATCATAAAAGTTATCTAGATCCTCTTGCGAAGTGTGGAAGCTGTAAAGGTCTTTCATCAAGAACTCGCGGCCACGCATAATGCCAGATTTGGCACGTTTTTCATTGCGAAATTTGGTCTGGAATTGATAGGCGGCAAGTGGGAGATCTTTGTAGCTCGAGATATAATTTTTCATCATATTGGTAATTGGCTCTTCGTGAGTGGGAGCAAGGCCAACCATCCCCCCGCTGCTAACTTCAGTCTTAAACCAGATATCGACTTCTTGATCTGACCAACGACCAGTCTTTTCCCAGAGTTCGGGATTTTGTAGGGCGGTAAATTGCATTTCTTCGCAGCCGATCTTGTTAAGTTCGTCGCGAACGATGTTTTCGATATTGTTGATGACGCGCATACCAAATGGTAGGTAGTCATATACGCCGGCCATCTCTTTGTGAATGAAGCCCGCTCTTGTTAGTAAGGCGCCGTTTGTTGCTGTTTCTTCCTTGGGTGCCTCGCGCAAGGTTTTGACGAAAGTTTTTGACATTCTCATAATCTTTTAATTATACTCTATGTTGCGGAGGTGGTCAAATCTTGTTATAATGAAGGAAATGTGGAGGAATTATGATTAAGGTAAATTGTGAACCTAAAATAGACGTAGAGCGAACTACGAGTATTTTGAAGGAGATCGCGCACGATAAGATGGGTGGGTGGTTTAACCTACCACGGAAATTTGATATGGGGGAATTAATGCGAGTAAAGGAAGCCGCGAAGAAGATTGCCGAGGAATCGGAAGTATTGGTGTGTATTGGTATTGGTGGTTCTTATCTTGGACATAGGGCGATCATAGAGGCATTGAGACCGAAATCAGGTGTGAAGATAGTGTATGCTGGTAATTCATTATCGAAGCGAGAATTAGACCATACTTTAAAACTAGTAGGGAGCCATGATTTTTCGATCAATGTAATCTCGAAATCTGGTACGACGCTTGAGCCGGCGATCGCATTTGGGGCGTTTAAGAAAAAGTTGATCGAGAAATACGGAGAAGAAGAGGCTTATTCACGAATTTATGCAACGACCGATAAAAAGCAGGGGGCTTTGCACGATGAAGCGGTGGCTTGTGGGTACACGAGGTTTGTGGTGCCGGATAATATTGGCGGCAGATACTCGGTATTAACTTCCGTAGGGCTATTGCCACTTGCTGTGGCTGGTGTTGATATCGATAAATTGCTCGAAGGAGCAGCAGATGCGGCGGAGTCTTCGGTAGAACCAGCGACGAAATACGCCTGGATGAGGTACGAACTGGGGCGACAAGGGTTTGACACGGAGGTTTTTGCGAGTTTTGAACCAGCAACGGTGTACTTTAATGAATGGTTGAAACAGCTATTTGGCGAGTCGGAGGGGAAGGGAAGACAAGGTGTGTTCCCGGCTTCGGTAGTATATTCGACGGACCTTCATTCACTGGGGCAATTTATGCAAGATGGACGACGCAATTTATGGGAGACGATTATCGATTATCCGACGGATGAGCTGAATGCGAAGGTAGTTTCGGCGGTGAGGGTGGCGCATCGAGATGGCGGGATTCCGGTACTGGATATCACGGTGCCATCATATGATGAGAGAGGTTTTGGTGAACTAATCTATTTCTTTGAGTTAGCCTGTGCGATCAGTGCGAAACTGTTTGGAGTAAACCCATTTGATCAGCCTGGGGTAGAGGCATATAAGAGCGAGCTTAATAAGTTGATGCACTAATATATTATATAAAAAGGCAGTCTAAGAACTGCCTTTTTTGTAGCGAGCTTTTGGTGGAAAAATGTGTGTTTTGTTAAAGAAAACCACTTGCGGAATTGATGAATATTATCTATAATGGTTATGTATGATAGTGAAGGGATGTGTATATACAGTAGGGACTGATATAAGGGGATTTTGTAAATGAAAAAGTATCTGTCATTAGTTTTTGGTTTTATGATGATCGCTTGTTTTGCAGGTGGGATGAGTTCTTCTGTTTCGGCGATCGCTAAAGAAAGTACTCTTACTGTAAATGTACGAGACAAGGATCAGGTTGTTGAGCTGATGCCGGGGTCGTTTGGGAAATCTAATAATACAACGGTTGAGATTTCGACGGATAATTATTCTGGATATTCATATTTTATCGCTAGCGCGGGTTCCTCTACTAGCTTGGTCAATGGAAATAATGATGAGATTGAGTCTATCAGTGGTAATATAACTGAATCGGTTTTTTCGTCTGACGATACTTATTACAATAAATGGGGTTTTAAGCCGAGCCAATATGTCACTACAAGTGGTGGTGTGGATACGGTGGTGGCTAATAGTGATTATTTACCGTCTCCTTCGACAACAGGACTCTTGATTGCTAAGACTAATGTTGCAAATAGTACTGCTGATGTATTTACACATTCCTTTGCGGCTAAAGTTAATAACGAGTTGCCGGCAGGTACTTATACGCATGAAAATGTAGTGATGGTAGTGGCGAATGCTATTACTTTTAATATTACATATGACGATAGTACTACTGACACAGCTGCAAGTATGCCGAGTCCGAATCCGCAGCCTGTGAGTATTGATGCTGGTACGCCTGCGGCTGAAAGCTATGCTACGCTTAGCAGTGCTGTGCCGACACTGCCTGACATGACTTTTGATGGATGGTGCGACGAAACACCTATCTTAAATACTACTACTGGCAACTATGAATGTTCGGGTACGACATATCAGCCTGGTGGACAATACGGGATTGATCAAACAGCGGACGGCGCTAATATTACGCTTTATGCGATTTGGCTTAGCGATACATTCCCGACGGTATGGAGCCAGATGGGGAAATGTATCTTTGATGGTAAAGAGGATGATGCGAATCCTGGATACATTTCGGGCTCGGAGTGCCAAGAATACATAAATGACCGCTTTATTGATACCGGCATTGCGCTTTACAGCACGACGAATTATAGTAAAGATTACGAGGTACATTTTACGGTTGACAGATATGTATATAATGAACAGCCAGATTCTCAATCTACCCTTTTCAATGATAAATTGTCATCTTCGGCAACTGACTCGCCTTATGGTGGAAAATCACCTGGTATAGTTATTCGTAAAGCTAGTACTAGTAATTCGTTTGAAATCAAATCGACATATACTACGGCTCCACATGCTGTTGAGAGATATGTTGTTAAGACAGGTACTACCGGATTCACCGGAACAGATGTGAGAGTTTTTAGAATTAATGGAATAATATATACCAGCATTGATAATGAGCCGCTAATTGAACTCCAAGATATTACGACATTTAATCAGCAATTTGGTCTTACCGCTTGGTTTGGCGCATATCCGGACAATGTGAATTGTACGGAAGATTGTACAGCAGCGAAACGCTATTTCGAAGGTGAACTTAGTAATATGTATATCAAACTAGGCGACCTCGATGAGAATAATTTGCATGAGGTGATTTTCAACGGTAACAACGGGACGCCTGCTTCTACACCATACTTAGTGATGGACGGTGATTCGATTGCTACATTTCCGACAGTGACCCGGACGGATTGGATTTTTGGTGGTTGGTGGACGGCGACGACTGGTGGGACCGAGGTAACTGCGCCACTTACGCCTACGGCTGATACATTGCTTTACGCGCGCTGGTACAAGGCAGTGTCAGACGCTGAAATTACAAATAGTTCTATCGGCTTATCTGTAAATGACACCGAAACTATTCAAATAACTAATGGTCCGGATTTGGAGCCATATACGCTTGTTTCTAATGATACTTCGGTTGCAACTGTAGACCAGTCTACTGGCGTGGTTACGGCGGTCGGGAATGGTATGACGACGATTACGATGACCGGGACGCTCACTGGTGATACTAAGACAATCAATGTGACGGTGGGAACTACAATCACGGTGACATTTGATCCGGATTTTGATTCGGAGGCGACGTTTACGAGAACTGTAGCAGAGGGCGGCTCATTTAATCCTTTGCCGGATTATTCTAGGAGTGGCTATGAACTTGAAGGTTGGTATACTGGCCAGGACGGAACTGGGACGAAGCTTACTACTTCGACTGTTTTTGGTGGTAGTACCCCTACTACTTATTTTGCGAATTGGGAAGCAGCTACTTACGTATGTAAGGCTGCTACGACGTTGCACACTGAACCGTGTAGTAAAACTAATAATTCTGGATGCCGAGCGGCTGGGTATGCTTATGATGAAACTATCACATATGGTTCGTTAGTTCAATCTGGTGCAACTGCTTTGATTCCTGGCAATGCTATGACCTGTGATATTAATACGGATGGAACATTTGATGAGACAGATGAAAGATTCTATTATTACGCTACGAACGCCGACGATCATGCTGAGTTGATTTATTACAAAAACATTTCTAACGCCGAAAACTCGTATAGTGATGGCCTAGCATTATTACCGACGGCGAGTACGACTGGTTGGACTAATCCTGGTTTGGTAGTTTATGATTCAACTCTCTTAAATGGAGACTATGACGGCAAGGTAGCGAGGTTTATGAGTTATGATGAAACCGTGGCGGCTTGTGATAATTCAACATCTAACTTCGGTACGAATGGGAAATGCTTATATATTCTTGAACAATCCAATTTTGCTTATACAGATATCCGTGATGGTTATTGGATTGGCAGGTCTGATCATTCGACTAGAGTCCACACTTCGAGCCGCAATATTACGTCTAATTCTAAATTGAACGGCGTGCGCCCAGTAATTGAAGTACCTTTGAACTTGATTTCGCTCGATGTAGCTACTTCTACTTATGATATCACTTTTGACCCGCATAATGAAACTGCTGCTTGGACCGAGACGATTGATGCGGGTGATGATTTGACTGATGTATATCCGGCGACCGACCCGACTTACACGAACCATCTCTTCCAGGGTTGGTACACGGCGGCTTCGGGCGGTAATCAGATTTCTAGCTCGACGGAGCCAAGTGGCGACACTACTTATCATGCGCAGTGGTTGGGGACGGTAGCTCTAGCGACGTTTGATAGTAATAGTATTTCGGTAGAAGAAGGAAATACTGCTACTATCACGGTGACAAATTCGGCAGATATAGAAAACTATAGTTTTGCATCACTTGATTCTACGGTCGCGACAGTTGATGCGTCGACTGGCGTGGTGACTGGCGTAGCGGAAGGGACGACTTCGATTAGAATGACTGGCGCCACTTCACTAACCTTTGTCGATATTCCTGTGACTGTGACTGCTCCGACGGCGATGGTTTGTGAGTTAGCAGAAGCTGGGACACTACATACTGCGACGAGAGCTTCCGGTAGTGTGGCGTTAACTTATGGTCAAATTGCTAATAGTGCTACTCCACAGCCTGGTGATGCTTATAACTGCGATGTTGACTATGATGGTACTTATAGCGCAGCGAATGAAAGATTCTATTATTTAACTCAAGATGGAGATGGTAATGCGGTATTATTTGCTTGGAATAACTATATGAGAGACACATCCGACTCTTCGGATGTAGGACATTGGGGCACAGGGGCTTCTGCTGAAAATATATCTTACGCAGACGCTATAAACACACTTCCTAGTAATGCCAGTGGAGCATGGGATAATCCTGGTCTGATTGAACAAGCCAATAGTAAAGCTGCTCGATTAAATAAAGTAGCTGAAATGACTACTGCCTGTGGTGTTGCCGTTAATGCTGGTACTAACCCGATGGACACTTGTGATTATATGATGGAGAACACTGGTTATGATGGTGGCGGTCGTTCTGCATATTGGGTTTTGAACGAGGGTTCTTCTCTACGATTCCATTCAAATAGTCATAAGGTGATCTCAGCTGATAGTAACGCAACTAGCGCTGTGCGCCCAGCCATCGTAGTGCCAGATAATTTAATCGAGAAATATGTTCCTCAAGTATTAGACGTGACAAATGCCGTGATCGCTAATAGTGATTTAACAGTACCAGTAGGAGGTAATATTACGATTCAGGTAAGTAATTCGGCTTCACTCGAACCGTATACCTTTAGCTCTGACGATAGTACTATTGCTACCGTAGATTCTTCGACTGGTGTGGTGACCGGTGTAAGTGCAGGTACGGTGGATATTATTATGACTGGCACAAACTCTGGTTTAACGAAGACGCTGGAGGTCGATGTACTGTCGTCTGTACCGGATCGCACAGTGACATTTAATACTAATGGCGGTACACTTGATAATGGTGCTCCTAGTACTAGGACTGTAAGTGATGGTAGCGCGGTCGGAGCTTTGCCGACAGCTTCCAAGACGAACTATAGATTCTTTGGCTGGTACACGGATGACGGCACTTTTTATGAAGAAGTTTACCCGGAGGAAATCATAGATTCTAACATTACTTTCTATGCAAGATGGATAGAGGATACGAGTAGTTTCCCGATTCAGTTCGCCGAAATAAACGAATGTCAGTTTGATGTCTCCTCTCACATCTCTGGAACTTATTGCCTAGAAGATGATTATTCTGGTAATTTAATTGATCAAGCTTTGTCTTATATCGATACTGGTATTGCGCTTTATGATACGGCGGCGAAGAAGAATAACGATTATGAAATTGGTTTTACAATCAAAGAGTATAATTACACTCCTAATAATACCAATGTATCGCAAATAACCCTTATGTCTGCCAAGCGGGAAAATGATGCACAAAAGTGGCCTGGTCTTGCAGTTCGTAGGTTTAATACTGGCACGAAGCTAGAATTTACTCACAGTAAGAATGTTGGCACAAAAGCCACTAATTCGAGTACTGAAACTGCAACCGTTCACCACGTCAAAGTGGTAAGGGAGAGTGGGGTTATTAAATTTAGTGTTAATGATGGCTCGCTAACTATGCTTCAGGATGTTACCGATATGAATGATGTATTCCCTCAAACGGTTTGGTTTGGTGCATCTGCTAAGGAAGATGGTACACCTCAACGACAGTTTACCGGCAAATTGACAGATATGTATGTCAGGGTGGGTGTAAACTCGACTTACAGTGTTGAACTTGATTCAAATGGTGGGACTCTTCCTTCTGGAGCTCAGGCTAATTATACTATTGCAGTTGGTGATCCGGTAGGGACTTTGCCGACACCGACTGCACCAAGTGCTAATTATACTTTCGGTGGCTGGTATGATGGTAATACTTTAGTAAGCGATGGTACTCAGTATATCCCGACTGGTGATGTAACATTGGTGGCGGAATGGGTGTATAATTCATCCGATACGCCTGTGGTGTTTGACGTGTCAAACGACGCGACAAGAGGATATAAGACGATTATTAATAACTGGGTCGGTAGTCCTGTAAATATTACGACATTTAACGAAGATACGACTACGATTAATAATTCGACTTGGGGCGATACGAGTGAACTTCCTGAAGCCCAGTTCTGGACGACGCTAAAGAATAATTTTGAGACTAATAATTGTATGAAGCCAAGCTATAGTGATGCAGCGACGACTACACCAAATCCGACGGCTTGGACTAATGGCTCGATGGACTGCTCGAAGCCGGATGAATATGATACGTTGATTGGTTCGGCGCTTAATGTGTATCTATATAACAATCAGACTTTAGGTGCGCAGGTAACCTATGCTGAGGCGGACGACGGTGTTATTCGTAACTTGATTCCGGGTAACACTTACAAGTGGGTGAAAGATGGTGACAGTACAGTGTATGGTTATGTTACGGTGACATCGAATGGCTCAGACCATGGTACGCGTTGGGTAGATACGGGCCAAATTAGAAACACGCGCGACCTCGGTGGTTTGCCGGCAGATACGGACGACGATGGGACGGTAGATGCTTACGTAGATTATGGCAGGCTATTCCGCGGGGAGAAATTATGGAACGAATCCGCTTCGGAGCTTACTAATCTCGGTATCAATAAGGAATATGATGTAGGTAATCCTTCTGAATATGCGGGTAATACGCAGCTTTCCGATTATCAAAATGACGAAGTAATTCACTACAACTTTGATTATAATTCTGGTGACGAAAATAATGCCAGCTCGAACTATATGAGAGCTTGGAATGCGGTGACGGACATTATGACTGATATTGCTTACAATAGTAAGAACATTTATTTCCATTGTCGTGTTGGCGCTGACCGGACGGGTACTGTCGCATATCTTCTCGAGGGTCTTCTTGGTGTGCCAGATGAAGAAAGATATCAGGAATATGAGCTTACACATCTTTCGGGTCTGTTCGACAGAACTAGATACTACAAGCAGAAGACCAGTTCCAATAATTTGAAGTTTGTATTCATGATGGGTTACGTGCAGACTACGCAAGACATCATTGATTGGTATATGCATAATCCAAAAGCCGACTCTAATTTGATTGATGATTTCCGGGCGGCGATGACGACTCCGATACAGTCACAACAACAGCAGCAACAGTCATCAGCTCAACAGAATAGTAGTCTACAGCAGGCACAATCATTGATGAATAGTTCAGCGACAAGCGATGCCAATGGTTCTTCTTCAACTGGTGATACGAACAATACGGGTGCAACTACATCTAACGAGACAGAAGGTGACGCTAGCGCTAGCAAAATGGAGCCACTTGGTGTATACGAAGAAACGTCAGAATCTAATTCAAACGCGGCTGGACTTGCTATAGCGGCTGCAGTGATAGCTACCGCTGGTGGATTGACATACGCTAACGCCAACAATAACAACAAAGAAGACTAGCGACAAAATGCTCAAACTCAAACAGATCGTGAACACTCCAGCCGAATATTGTGCTACAATAGGGATACTATTTTACAAACAAAAAGTGTAAGCGATGTGGTGAGTTAGTGCACCTTTCACGAGGCCCATTTTCGTTTATTATCCGAGCTTCGCTCGGTGATAAAAAATTCGCGCGATAGGCGCGGAAAATTCAAAACTAGTCTAGATCTGGTGCCCGAGGCAGGACTTGAACCTGTACAGTATTGCTACTACTAGCACCTGAAGCTAGCGCGTCTACCAGTTCCGCCACTCGGGCATGGGGCAATTATAACATAATTTGCCCGAGAGCGGTAGGCTGGACTAGGACTTAGTGACGATAGTGCCAGCTTTGCTTTGTAAAGCGCGTTCTAGATGTGTGATGTCTGTAATGATACCGATGCGACCTGGTTTTGAAGCGAAGCGAGCGACAGCTTCGACTTTGGGGAGCATGGAGCCAGCCTTGAAGTAACCATATTTTTTGAGACGATTGATCTCGGAAGGCGAGATTTTGTTAAGAGCTTTTTGCTCTTTGGTGCCATAGTTCAAATACACATTCGGTACAGCAGTGACCGAGACGAAAATGTCAGCATTGACTTGCTCGGCGAGGCGTTCGGCGGCGTAGTCTTTGTCGATTACGGCATCTATGCCTTTGAGACGCTTGAGTAACTTTGTGCGATAGACCGGTATGCCTCCGCCGCCAGCGGCGATCACAATCGTGCCATCAGCAATTAGTTCTTTAATAGCGGAGCGTTCGACGATATCGAGTGGACGAGGTGAGGCTACGACGCGACGCCAGCCGCGACCAGCATCTTCTTTGACGGTCCAGTTGTTTTTGGCGGCGAGTGCTTTGGCTTCCTTTTCGCTGTAGAATTGACCAATAGGTTTAGTCGGATTTTTGAAAGCAGGGTCGTCTTTATCAACGATGACTTGTGAAACAATAGTGGCTACTTTGCGACGCTTGCCTGAAGTGGCAAAGGCGTTATTGATCGCTTGAGTTAGCCAGTAACCAATTTGACCTTGACTCATGGCCACAGCAGTCTCTAGAGGCATGGCGGGGGCTTTGTCAGATGCGGCGGATTCTTCGTGAATCAAGATATTGCCAACTTGTGGACCATTACCGTGGGCGACGACTATTTCATATTGTCCGGCGAGATCGGCGATAAGTTTGCCGACTTCGTTGGCGACTTTTTTCTGAGCTTCGGCAGTTACCTCGCCATTTTTTTGGAGGGCGTTACCACCAAGAGCTAATACGATTCTCTTCTTCATGGTCTTATTATACCATAAGCTGTATAGTTACTCAGCAATGATTGACTTGCAATTTCCGACTAAAACAGCTGTTTATTTTGCTTGCGCTTAAATGAATCTTAATATATAATTATAAGCATAAACAAGGGCATCAAAATGGATTTCTACGGAAGAGATTTTTTAAGAATACTTGACTATAACGAAGACGAGCTTCATTATATGTTAGCAATGGCCGCCCAATTTAAAAAGATGAAGAAAGAAGGGCGATCACACAAAGTATTCCCAAACAAAAATATTGCAATTTTATTTGAAAAAACATCAACAAGAACTCGCTGTTCTTTTGAAGTAGCGGGATATGATCTTGGTATGGGGGTGACATTCTTGGATCCGAGTGGTTCACAGATGGGGCACAAAGAATCAATCGCCGATACAGCGCGGGTGCTGTCGAGAATATATGATGGTATTGAATATCGTGGTTTTGACCAGAAGGTAGTAGATACGCTAGCTGAATATTCGAAGGTGCCGGTTTGGAATGGCCTGACAGACGAATGCCATCCGACGCAGGCGCTCGCCGATTTCATGACTATTGAGGAGCGTTTCGGAAAGTTGCAAGGATTAACACTAGCATTTGTGGGAGATACACGTAATAACGTGGGAAATTCTTTGATGGCTATGGCTGCGAAGATGGGCGTAAATTATATCGCCTGTGGACCAGAGAGTTTGAAGCCATCCGATGAGATGATTGAGAAATGCAGACCGATCGCCGAGAAGAATGGTGCGACTATTACTGTGACGAGCAATCTAGATGATCTCAAAGGCAAGGCCGATGTAATCTATACAGATGTGTGGTTGTCGCTTGGTGAACCACAAGAAAAATGGGGTGAGAGAATTGATCTCTTGAAACCGTATCAAGTAACAATGGATATGATGAATAGCGCTAAGCCAGAGACGATATTCTTGCATTGTTTGCCTTCGTTTCACGATCTGAATACTTCGATTGCAAAAAATGTGCATGAGGCATTTGGACTTGAGGAGATGGAAGTAACAAATGAAGTATTTGAGTCAGACAAATCGTTGGCGTTTGAGCAAGCAGAGAACCGTATGCATACTATCAAAGCAATAATGTTCTTAACCTTATGGGAAAGGAGAAAATAATGAAGAACGTAATATCAAATTTTAGCGAGATCGCACCGCTTAAGAAGGTGTTGATGCATCGGCCCGGAGATGAATTTCTGAACCTTACGCCGAATACTTTGGAGCGATTGCTTTTTGATGATATTCCTTATCTTAAGATTGCGCAGGAAGAACATGATGCTTACGCAAATGCATTGCGAGCTGAAGGTATTGAAGTAGTATACCTGGTAGACTTAGCGGCTGAAGCGATTGAAGCTGGTGGGCGTACGGTTCGCAAGAAGTTCTTGGAGCAATTTATCTCTGAAGCAGGTGTGACTTCTCCAAAGGTAGTGAAGCATTGTTTTGATTTCTTGAATGGGATTAAAGATACAAGAGAGATGGTCAGGAAGTGTATTGCTGGTATTGATATCTCGGAGTTGAAGAAACTCGGGGCGGTATCAGGGTTTTATGCGACTCGTGATACTGGCAGGATGATCATTGACCCAATCCCAAATATCTACTTCCAACGTGACCCGATGGCGACGATTGGACATGGTGCGACTTTGCATAAGATGTGGTCGGTGACAAGGACAAGGGAATCGATTTTTGCGGAGTATATCTACAAGTATCATCCATTCTATGATGATGTGAAATTATATTATGATAGAAGTGAACCGTATTGTATTGAGGGTGGTGACATTCAGGTGCTATCATCTGAAGTAGTGGCGATTGGTATTTCGCAGAGGACCGAACCTGATGCGATCGCAAACTTTGCCAAGAAACTATTTAAGGATAAGTCAAATAGCTTTAAGTATGTGCTCGCGATTGACATTCCAGATGAGCGAAGTTTTATGCATCTAGATACAGTGATGACACAAGTGGATGTTGATAAGTTTGCAGTACAGGATGCGATCATGGATATTTCGACAATCTATGAGATCTCAGCTGGACGTGGTGGTGAGATTGAAATCGTAGAGATTCATCAGAGTTTGCAAAAAGTGCTTGAGAAGTATCTACATCTAAATAAGGTAGAGCTGATTAAGTGTGGTAATGGCAAGAGAATTGACGCAGAGCGTGAACAATGGAGCGACGGCGTAAACCTGCTTTGTATACGTCCTGGTGTGGTGATTGCATATGATCGCAATTATGTAACAAATCAGACGCTCAAAAAACACGGTGTGAAAGTGATTGAGATTCCAAGTTCAGAACTATCAAGGGGTCGTGGTGGTTCTCACTGTATGTCGATGGCATTAGTCAGAGAGGAGGCGTAGCGGGTGTAGAGATTTTTGTAACTCATGGCTAAAACTAAAACAAAATGGATGCAATAATTAATATCAAAGTTAAGAGGATTTGAAATGTTTAAGAAGAAGAATCGAAGCAAGAAACGCAGTCGAGCGATGCTTAGCGCGTATTCGATTATTATGATTCTGATCATCTTGCTAGGTATCTTGTCTCATGTGCTACCAAAAGCAAAATACACGGTAGCTATGTTTGAGGATGACTTATCTTCTGAAGAAATAGGTCCAGGCGAATGGGAAGATGAGGTACCGGAAGAGGATTCAGCTGAGCTTGAAGGTGAAGTGCCTGCTGAATCTGAGGTATTAGAATTGCCAGATGGCGAATCCGTGAAGCCTGAAGTGGGCGATGAGGCAGATGCTGAAGGTGTTTCGGCTGAAGAAGAGGCTACTGATGAAGAAGTACTTGGCGCTGGTGAAACAAGTACCGTAGTCTACGGTGAAACTTCAGAGGCGGATGGTGAATCTGAAACTCTCATTGCGACTGATGAGGAAGAGGCTGAAGAAGAAGCTGAAGTATTTGACAGTAAGGAAGCCTGTGAAGAGGAATGGGGCGAAGGTGCATGTGTGATCGTTGATGGTTCTGGTGTAGAAGGCGCAGAGCTTTACCAAGTATTAATGGCGCCTATTCTAGGATTTGAAGATGCGATTGACGTATGTATTTTCGTGATGATCCTTGGCGGTTTCCTTGCGGTAATGGCTAAGACTAAGGCGCTTGAGACTGGGATTAAGATCTTGGTCAAGAAGATGCACGGTAAAGAGTATTTGCTAATCGTGACATTGATGCTAATCTTCTCAGTAATGGGTACTACCTATGGGTTCTTGGAAGAGAGCGTAGGTTTCTATGTGTTGATCGCGGCAACTATGTTTGCGGCTGGTCTTGACCCGTTGGTGGGTGTAGCAACGATCTTGCTAGGTGCAGGTTCGGGTGTGCTTGGTTCTACCATTAACCCGTTTGCGACTGGTGTAGCAGTATCGGCGATGAAAGATGCCGGGATTGAATTCAATCAAGGTACAGTTATCCTGATTGCGGTGGTACTTTGGTTGACTACATTGGCAATCTCTGCCTTCTTTGTGATTCGTTATGCTAAGAAAGTGCAACGCGATAAGGGCTCAACATTCCTAAGTCTTCGAGAGCAAGCGGCTGCGGAAAAGCGTTACTCGAAGTTCTTGCAGGCAAAGGATGATGCCCTGAAATTGACTGGCAAGCAAATTGCTTCGCTAATCGTATTCGCGCTTACCTTTGTTGTAATGATCGTTGGATTTATCCCATGGGGAGATTTTGGGATTACATTCTTTGATAATTGGACAGGATGGTTAACCGGTGCACCACTAGGTACTTGGTGGTTTTACGAAGCAGCGCTCTGGTTCTTGATTGCTTCCATTATTATCGCGATCATCAACCGCGAGGGCGAGCATGGATTTATCGATACCTTTATCGATGGCGCTGATGATATGATCGGTGTAGTCTTAGTAATCGCTGTGGCACGTGGTGCTTCAGTATTGATGGCACAGACTTCGCTCGATAACTATATCGTAGTGAATGCGGCAGCATGGCTTGAGACAATGCCAGAAATGTTGTTCGTACCTTTGAACTACGTACTGCATATTGTACTATCGATCTTGGTACCATCTTCATCTGGTCTCGCTACGCTTTCGACGCCAATTATCGCGCCGGTGGCTGCACAGCTTGGTTACAGCACCAACGTAGCAGCGATGACGATCGTAGCGGCAAATGGTCTAGTCAATTTGATTACGCCAACTTGTGGTGC
This sequence comes from Candidatus Nanosyncoccus sp., assembly GCA_045545815.1. Classification (GTDB taxonomy): domain Bacteria; phylum Patescibacteriota; class Saccharimonadia; order Saccharimonadales; family Saccharimonadaceae; genus Nanosyncoccus. The sequence goes on from JAZQBP010000038.1 coordinate 28,167, forward strand.
AATCATGGCAGGGCTTGCGTTGGCCAAAGTTGATTACTCAACATGGTTCAAGTGGGGCATTAGAGTGGTGACTTGTATTGCGATAGCTAATATCGTGGTACTATGCCTATTCTCGCTCTAAGCTTAGACTTTTCTTTAGACAAAGAAAAGTCTAACAAAAGAAACTAATATGAAAATTGAATTGGAAATCAATTCCAATTCAATTTTCGTTTGTGTCTTTTTAATTCCGCTGGAATTAAAAAGAATATGTCATAAGAAGATACGAAAAGTAGTTTTTTGTTTTGGGGTATTTCTATAGTGTTTATGGTATAATGGAGATATGGAAAAATTATCGTTTGATGGGCCGGTAGTTTTGGCAATCCTTGATGGAGTGGGATTGGCGCCAGATGCGCCGGGTAATGCAGTAAGTAAGGCAAGGACATCTTTTCTTGGTCATGCGGCGCGAGAATATCCTCATGTAGCACTTGAGGCTTCTGGCGAGGCGGTGGGATTACTGCCTGGGCAGATGGGCAATTCTGAGGTTGGCCATAATACGATGGGATGTGGTCGAGCGATTCGACAGGGTATTGCACGAATTAAGGAAGCTTTTGAGACTGGCGAAGTGTATGAATCGGATGCCTGGAAAAGCGTGATTTCGCGCGTGATGAGTGAGAATGGTGATGGGCGTGGCCAGACTGCTACATTACATTTTGCAGGGATTTTTTCAGATGGCGGAGTGCATAGCCATATCTCTCATTTGGAGCAAATGATAGCGAAAGCTTACGAATCTGGCGTGAGGCGAATGCGGGTGCATGCGGTATTTGATGGGCGTGATGTTGCGCCACAGTCTGAGCCGACGTTTATTAGAAGACTTGAACAATATGTGACTCAGTTTGCTGATGCTGATATAAAGATTGCTTCTGGTGGTGGTCGAATGGTCTGTGTTTCTGATAGATATGAGAATGATTGGTCAATAGTAGCACGAGGTTGGGATATGATGGTGCACGGTAAGGCTGAATATTATTTCAATTCGGCTGAGGAAGCTATTAATACACTACGAGAAACAGAGCCTGATGTACAAGATCAAAACTTACCACCTTTTGTGGTAGTTGATGAGTCTGAACAACCCGTGGGGAAGATTGAAAAGGGTGATGCCTTGATCTACTTTGATTTTAGGGCTGATCGTGCGATCGAGATAGCTCAGGCTTTTACTTATTGGGATTTTCCGTATTTTGATCGGGGTGATTATACTCCGGATGATGTGTATTTCGTGGGGATGACTGAGTATAATTCTGATACACATGTGCCTGAGCATCGCTTGGTGGAACCTGTACATTTTGCTGAGACTTTAAACCAAGTCTTGGCGGAACATGGTGTGTCTCAATTTGCGATTTCTGAGACGGTGAAGTTTGGTCACGTGACGTATTATTTTAACGGGAATAGCTATGATAAGGCAGAGGGGGAAGAGTTTGAGTGTATCGAGTCGTTTACGGAACCTTTTGAGACGCGGCCATGGATGCGATGTGCAGAGATCACAGATAAGGTAATTGAAGAAATGCCAAAATATAATTTTGTGAGAATTAACTTCCCGGGCGGCGACATGGTAGGCCATACGGCTAACATGGAAGCAACGATTGTGGCGATGGAATCTATCGATATTTCGCTTGCTAGAATCTATGCGAAGGTGAAGGAGCTAGGTGGTTGTATGATTATAGTGGCCGATCATGGGAATGCTGAAGAACTATTGGACAAAGATGGTCAACCAAAAACCTCGCATACTTTGAATCGAGTGCCGTGTATCTTTTGTGATGATACTGTGAATCGGACGCGCTATGGCCTATCTGGTGTGGTCAATCCAGGACTGATGAATCTGGCTGCCACTATTGCGGAGCTTTGTGGTATAGATGATTATCCTTCAAGTTGGGCAGACTCACTGATTAAATAGCTTTTGTTTGCTGCCTTGTGTGTGTTTTGTGGTAAAATATAACAAACGGAGGTAGTATGTTAAAGATAAAGAATCAGAAGCGTGATCCGCTTGTTCCGCCCGTCAGCATCTACGGACTGTATAAATTATCAAGTTTCCGTCACTGGAATGATGTAGTGGTAAATCAAAAAGAAATTGATTTTACGCGTCGTGAGCTTAAAGAAGATTCGAAGGTCTTGGCACGGGCTTTTTTGGAATTAGAGATTAAGGAGAAAGATATTATTTTGGTGGTAACGGGGCGTAGCATGTATGAAAATATCTTGATCTTCTTGGCAGCAAACCGATTAGGTGCGATAGTCAGTTTTCTGGATGAGAAGACACCACGTGATACGATCTTGCACTATCTTGAAGAATTTAAATCGCCACTGGCGATTACCTATAAATATAAAGATAAGAGGATAAAGGAACTAAAGCGTAGCGTCAAGACTTTGAAACACGTGATTAATCTAGACGGAAAGACGGTGGATGAGGGTGGCCCGGATGAGGAACAAGAAGAAGATATTGAAGTATTTGCACTAGATGGATTCTGGTATGGCAAGAAGAATATTCGGGAAGTCGCCGCAAAATATAGTGGGCGTGTGCCTGGTCGAATATTTGGGGCGAATCGGGAGGCTTTGATATCATTTACTTCTGGGTCAACATCGGGGCCGAAGCCGATGGTGTTTACTAATAAAAATTTGATTGCTTCTGCTATCTACTCCAAAGTTGCTTCTGATGTGAAGATGTGGGATAAAGAACTACACACCTGGATGAGTTATGTGAAATTCGATTGTCCTTATGGACTGGTCGTGTCGGTGCTTGCTCCGATCTGTGGTGGTGGAGAGGTGGTATTGACTCCAGATATTGATGACAGTAATCTTGATTATTATATTGGAAAGAATCCGAATACGATCTTTGGAGTACCGACTTTACTTGAAGCAATGCCAAGTTTGAAGGATGACACGGATATCAGTGAGTTAAAAATGTTTGCATCTGGTGGGGAGAGACTAGAAAAGACAGCTTCTTTGGCGGCTTTGGAATTCTTTAAATCACGAGGATTGGAGCACATTAAGATTAGTAATGGATATGGTGTGGGTGAGGCACTGGGACTGATCTCTACGGCGGTGGGGAATCGTGTTTATAATCCAGATTCAGTAGGGCAAGTCCCTGCTGGTGCGCATGTGATGGTGCTTGATCCAGAAACAGGTGAAGAGTTGGGCTTCGGTAAAACTGGTATCTTATATGTCACTGGTAAACATATCTTAAATCGCTATTATAATCGTCCGGAGTTGGATGAAGAGAAGATTATTACTGTGAAGGGGCGTAGATTCGTGAAGACTGGCGATCTTGCCTACGTATCAGAGACTGGGTTTGTGACTTTGGTGGGGCGAGCTACGTTCTTTATTAATAATCTGCCAGCGAAAGTCTACTATGAAGTGGTGAGAACAGCTATCTCGAAATCGGAGTTAGTTAAGAAATGTTATGTAGTGAAAGGGCCGGATAAGAAGCTGAAGCTTGCTTCGTATGCTTTCGTGGTGACGGAAGATGGAGTTGGTCATAATAAAGAAGTACGTAGAGAGATTATGAAGAAGGCAACTGAGCCATTTAGCCTTGGGAAACGGCGGGTGACATTGAAGTCGTATGAGATTCCGCGTAAAGTAATCTTTTTAGACGATTTGCCGTTGACGCGAGCCAACAAGACAGACTTTAGGAAGCTTGAGAAAATGGCACGTGAGATGAGCGACGAATAAAAAATACCAGCCTTTTGGCTGGTATTTATTAATTACCGCAGACGACGTTGTTGGCGTGGAGCCAGCCTTCGACTGAGCCACCATCGAGGTATTGGCCGGTGGTTGGGGCGACACGCATGATACCACCTTCTTTGATATATTCATCGATCGGATCAGTGACCATGTATTCCTGGTCTTTGGGTCCAAAATCGTGTTCATCGACATAGCGGACGATTTTCTGCAGTAGGGCTGGTGACATGATGTATTTAGAAACATTGATGAGGTTTGACGGAGCGTCTTCGGGTTTTGGTTTTTCAACTACGTTGACGAGTTTGCCGTCTTTGGTAGAGAGTACACCGTATTTTCCAACGTTTTGACGGTCGATCTCGACGCCAAGGATGGCGGAGTCTGAAGAGTCTTGAATAGATTTGATCAAGGATTCAGAAGCGGATTCTCCGTCAGGATTCCAAACGAAGTCGTCACCCATGAAAACGAGGACTGGTTCATCGAGATTATATTCTTCTACTACCATGGCGATCGGTACTGCGGTGCCGTATTTGCCAGCAGGATCTTGAATGGTGTAATGGATAGTAACATCATCTGGTAATGTTTTAGCTAATTTAAGCCTGTCTTCTTTGCCGCGGTCGATGAGATATTGGTTGAGAGCGAGGTTGTCCTTATAAAATTCTTGTACCTGGCATGGTTCGACATTGCTGATAACCATATAGATATCTTTGACGCCGGCTTTGATAAGTTCTTGGACTGAATAGTCTACGAGTGGCCGGTTGCCAACAGGAAGCATAGATTTTTCAATGATCTTTGTGATAGGAAGTCGTCGGGTGCCCCAGCCGGCAACAGGGATGATAGCTTTTGTAATCATAATGATATAGTCCTTTTATATTATATTATTGTATCACATTAGAATTAAACTATCGAAATATCATGATTAACAGGTTAATTAGCACTCTTGACATGAGAGTGCTAATTATATATAATAGGGGTATTATGCAGGAAGAATTTAGTGAAATTATGAATAGACTATCTGAGAATGCAAGGTTTGCCTTACAGAAATCAGATTACTATGCCAAGAGGTATAATAATGGCTACATGGGGACAGAACACCTGCTACTTGGAATAATGTCGATGGATAATTCGACGGGTGCGAAGATGTTACGAGAGGAAGGCGTAACGGTAGAGGAAGTTGAAAAGGCACTCAACAAGGTAGCGGTGGAGGTGCCTGGGGCCGATATGGCGATGATGTCGTTATCAGAAGCGGTAATCTTGACGCTAAGGATGGCGCAGAATTACACAAGGGAACAGGGTTTGACTGTGATTGGGACTGAACACGTCTTATATGCATTATTGTCTCAGCCAAATTCTCGAGCGTCTTTGATTCTTGCTGGTCTTAAGGTAGATTGTGAGAAAGTCTTAGATGAGATAGAGCGTCTAGTCGAAGAACAGACTAAGGACGAAAAATTGAAAGCCGAGCGGGCAAAATATCTAAAGAAGTCTCCGTTAAAGTTTTTAAATCGTTATGGAAAAGATTTAACCGAAGAAGCTAAGCAAGGACATCTTGATACTGTGATTGGGCGTGAGAGCGAGATTGAGAGAGTGGTGACGGTGCTTTCTCGCCGTACAAAATCTAATCCGGTCTTGATCGGTGAAGCGGGTGTAGGTAAAACTGCAATCGTAGAAGGTCTCGCTACGCGAATCGTTAACAACGAGGTGCCGGGTAATCTAATCGGTAAGCATATTTATCAGGTAGATTTATCGTCTTTAGTTGCGGGCACGAAATTCCGTGGGGAGTTTGAGGAAAGAATTAAAGGTGTGATTGATGAAGCGACAGGGGATGATTCAATCCTGCTATTTATCGATGAAATACATTTATTAAGCGGTGCGGGATCTTCTGAAGGGTCAATGGACGCAGCAAATATCTTGAAGCCAGCTTTGGCCCGTAATTCTATTAACTTGATTGGCGCGACGACATTAGATGAATATCGTAAGTCTATAGAGAAAGATAAAGCACTTAGTCGTCGCTTCCAGACTGTAATGGTGGAAGAGCCGTCGGCAGCGGTGACTTTACGTATCTTAAAGGGAATTAAGAGTCATTACGAGAAACATCATGGCGTCGTAATACCAGATGAATGCCTTGAGACGGCAATCACGATGGGACAGAGGTATATTAATGATCGATTTATGCCGGATAAGGTGATCGATATTATCGATGAGGCGTCGGCGATCTGCAAGGTGGCGGCTGATAAGAAGGGGGGCGGCAAATACAAGAAGATGAAGATCGAGAAATCTACACTTGAGAATAAGATTACCGAAGCAGCCGAAAAAGAAGATTACGAAAAGGCAGCAAATTATAAGACGGAATTAGCGAAATTAGAACAAGAGATTAAGAAGCTGGAAAAAGCTGGTGTAAAGGAGACAGAAAATCCGGTATTGACGGAAGAAAATCTAGCAACGGCAGTATCTTTGAAGACTGGCATTCCGGTGTCCAAGGTACACGGGAGTGAGATGAAAATGTTGCTCGGACTTGAAGATGAATTGAAGAAATCTATCATTGGACAGGATGAGGCGGTGGAAGCGGTAGCGAAAGCAATCCGAAGGGGGCGTTCGGGGATTACTGATACACGACGACCGATTGGTTCATTCTTGTTTATGGGCCCGACTGGTGTAGGTAAGACGGAATTGGCGCGGGTGATTGCACGCGAAGTCTTTGGCGGTGAAAATGCTTTGATAAAGATTGATATGTCTGAGTTCGGAGAGAAACATAACGTGTCGCGACTAGTTGGGGCGCCGGCTGGTTATATTGGATATGATGACGGTGGTAAGCTGACCGAAGCGGTGCGCCGGAAACCTTATTCAGTAATATTGTTTGACGAGATAGAAAAAGCGCATCCGGATGTCTTTAATCTACTTTTGCAGATTCTAGAAGACGGCGTGTTAACTGATGGGCAAGGTAATAAGATCAAATTTAATAATACGATAGTGATACTTACTTCAAACCTCGGTTCGGCTGATATGTATCGTGAGTCGGAGCTTGGGTTTACAGCAAAGACGGCGAAAGATAAGAAAGCTTTGGAGCAGGAGTATGAGGAAAACAAATCTTATGCAATGAAGGCTCTAAAGAAGGTAATGCGCCCGGAGCTAATCAATCGCTTGGATTCGATCTTGGTGTTCCACGCTTTGACTAGAAAGAACGTTGAGAAAATCTTTGATAACCTGATGAATGATCTAAAGAAGAGATTAGCAACTAAGGGGATTGGCCTGAAGGTAGATGAGAAGGCGAAAGCACATTTGATCGACGAGGGGTATGATCCGAAGAATGGAGCAAGGCCTTTGCGCCGGAAGATTGAGGATGAAGTAGAATCGCTTCTTTCGGAGGATATTATTGCGGAGAAATTGAAGAAGGGAGATATCCCAACTCTTAAGTATGTTAATAAGAAATATAAGTTAGTAAAGGAGTAATATGGCAAAGAATTATTTGGTACCTACAGTTGTAGAGGAAACTAATCGCGGAGAGCGAGCGTATGATATCTACTCACGACTTTTGAATGATAGAATTGTGTTCCTAGGTGAGGATGTGAATTCTCATACAGCGAACTTAGTAGTGGCGCAGCTATTGTATCTTGCGCACGAAGACAATAAGAAGCCAATCAAATTATACATCAATTCACCTGGTGGTTCGGTATATGATGGTCTGGCAATTATTGATACGATGAATTATATTGAGCCAGAAGTAGAGACTATCGGGATTGGGCTTCAGGCTTCGATGGGAGCGATGCTCTTGTCGTCTGGCGCTAAGGGCAAGCGATATTGTCTGCCGAATGCTAGAATTATGATCCACCAGCCGTCTTCCGGTACGGAAGGAAAAATTACCGATCAGGAGATTATGCTTCGTGAAGGAGTATTCTTGAAAAAGCGTCTTGCGGAAATCTTTGCTAAAAATACTGGAAAGAAGCTGGAGCAGGTTGAAAAAGATATGGATCGTGATAATTGGATGAGTGCGGAGGAGGCGAAAGAATACGGAATTATCGATGAAATCATTAAGTAGTATATAATAGATAATATGAAGATATTATGGACTGACGGAAGTGCTTCGCCTAATCCTGGACCAGGGGGTTATGCAGTGATTGAGGTTAGGGATGATGAGGCAAAGCCTGTAGTGTTGGGGCGCGATAAGGATACGACAAATATCCGAATGGAAGGGTCGGCAATGGTCGCGGCGATCAAATACGCAGGTGAGGAGGGGTGCGAGATTCATTCGGATTCGGAATTCTGGATTAATGTTTTGACTAAATGGGCACCAACTTGGCAAAAGAATGGTTGGACTAAGAAGACTGGACCGATCAAGAATCTTGATTTAGTACAAGAATTGTATGAGTTATATTGTACTCATAATGTGAAATTGGTCTGGGTACGTGGACATGTGGGTACTGAGAATAATGAATTGGCGGATACTTGGGCAAACAAGGCGCGTGAGGGTGCGGAGTTATAATAGGTATAGAAATGCTATTTTGCTAGGGGTGTGGTATAATATAAGGATACAACATAAATAGAAGGAAAGGATTACGATGAAACTTTCGGAAGAGTTGATTTATCGTGGCTTTAAGGCCGAAACAACTATTGAAAATCCAGAGGATTTGGATACACGAGAGAACAAGACTTTCTATTGGGGCGCTGATCCGAGTGCGGATTCTTTGACAATCGGAAATCTAGCGGCCGCTATGATGTGTGCTTGTTTTGTGAAACATGGATATAAACCATATCTTTTGGTAGGCGGTGCGACTGGCCAGATTGGTGATCCGAAAGAAAATGCTGAGCGTGAGCTAAAGGCACTTGATGAAGTAGAACACAACAAGAAATGCATTAAAGAACAAATGGAGCGAGTGATCAGCCCGGTGGCGAAAGATGGGATTTCCGTGACTATGGTTGATAACTATGATTGGTTTAAGGATATCAAGTACCTGGACTTCTTGCGTGAGGTTGGTAAAGCTTTCTCGATGACACAGTTACTTGATCGTCAATTTGTACAGAATAGGATTGGTGAGGGGAGTTCTGGTATTTCTTATGCGGAATTTTCATACACTTTGATTCAGGGATATGATTTCTTGCACCTATACCGTAAACACAATGTTGCGATGCAACTTTGTGGGGCCGACCAGTTTGGTAACTGCACTTCTGGTGTACATTTGATCAAGCGGCTTGAAGGTGGCTCAGCTGATGTGTGGTCTACGCCTCTAATCATCGATCCAGTGACAGGTCGTAAGTTCGGAAAATCTGAAGGTAATGCTGTCTGGCTAGCAGCGACTGATAATGGTTCTGGCAATTACACGCCAATCTTTGATTTCTATCAGTTCTGGATGAACCAGCCAGATGAATCAGTAGAATATCTGATCAAGATTTACACTTTCCTATCTAAGGAAGAGATTGAATCTATCTTAGCAGAGCATCGTAAGGCTCCTGAAAAGCGAGTTGCGCAAAAAGCTTTGGCACGTGGTGTGACAGAGGTAGTGCATGGTAAGAAAGCTGCTGATGCAGTGGAGGCTTTGACTGAGAAATTATTTGATTCGAAGACCGATTTTAAAGAATTTTCTGAGGATGAGATCATTGAATTTGCTGAATATCTGCCTACTACTAAGAAAGGCGCAAAGTTGATCGATATATTAGTAGAGAATGGCTTGGCGGATTCAAAGAAAAAGGCACGTGAATTTATGTCTGCCGGTGCGATTACGGTAAATGGTGAGAAGGTGTCGGAAGATACTGAGATCTCACAGACTGCGATTGTGAAAAAGGGTAAGAATAAGTTTGTGATTGTAAAATAACATGAAATATTTGGCGGTACTAGGGCGGCAACCGGAGATATCGATAGCGGAACTTGAGAGTCTTAGTGACATTGAGTGGCACGAAATGTCTTCTTCGGGCCGCGTCGCCGTCGCCCGTCGCCACGGGGGCGGCGCGCTAACCCTCGCGCTGCCGCGCTCTGGAATGCCCGAAGAAGGCATTTCTGTGCCACTTAATATCGATAGGCTCGGGGGGACGCTCAAGCTCGCTGTCGAGATTAAGGGCAAGCCTTTGGAATATTTGCAAAAGTTGCCGGAGGGCAAGTTGATGATTGGGGTGAGTGATTATTCTGTGAAGGCTTCGCGCAAAACGGCAACGTTGGAAGCGTTGAAGCTAAAGAAAATCTTAGTGCGGCATGGGCGTAGTGTGCGCGTGGTGGAAAATAAGGATGCAGTGATTTCGACGGCTGCATCGCTTCATAATGGTCTATCTGGCAAGAATCCGCGAAAAGTGGAGTTGATTAAGGTCGATGATGAGTGGTATCGCGTGATTGGAGTGCAAGATGTGGATGCTTATACGAAGCGTGATCAAGCTAGGCCAGCACGAGATGCTTATGTTGGAATGCTCCCGCCAAAATTAGCACAAATTTTGATTAATCTATGTGGACCGCTTGAGCCTGGTTCGGTTATATTAGACCCATTTTGTGGAACTGGTGTTGTATTACAAGAAGCACTCTTAATGGGATACCAAGCGTATGGCACTGATATTAATGAGCGGATGGTCGAATATTCTAGAAGAAACATTGGGTGGCTAATTGAAAAATACATGCTTCCTGGGGACGGAGTCGCGCCCGCCCGTCGTTACGGGGGGCGCGCTCCTCGCTCTCTCGGTCGTAACCTCCGAAGCGCCCCAGAAAGCAGTATTTCTTCAATTAGCCAAGGCGATGCTGTCGCTTATAAATGGAACCAACCGATTGATGCGGTGGCGTGTGAGGGGTATTTAGGAAAGCCGATGTCAAAAATTCCGAGCGAGATGGAGTTAAAGAAGCAGAAACAGGAATGTAGGGCGATCGTTTTAGGATTTTTGAAGAATTTGGTGGGGCAGATTAAGGTTGGTACGCCAGTAACAATAGCTGTACCGGCGTGGCTACGTGAAAATGGGGAATATTCTCGGCTTGATATCCTTGACGAAATTATCAAACTGGGGTATAATGTTAATAATAAAAGTCGCGAGGGGCTTCTTTACCATCGTAAAGAGCAGATCGTGGCAAGAGATATATTAATTTTAAGGAAAAAGTAAATGTCACATGTAAAAGCTGGCGGTACCGCCAAAAATGTCCATAATAATGCTGGCCAGCGCCTTGGCGTAAAGCGCTTCGGTGGTCAGAAGGTTAAGAATGGTGAAGTATTAGTTCGCCAGACTGGTGCTACGAAGATTGCAGGCCCAGGTACATATATGTCGAGAAATTTTACTATCCATGCCGCTAAGGATGGTGTAGTAACTTTTGTGAAGACTAAGAAGACACATTTCTCAGGTAAATCCTTACCTAGAGTAAGAGTTGAGGTACGCTAAAATAGCCCCAATAGGGGCTATTTTTGTGATATAATACTGTTATGGCTAAAAAAAGTCGTAAATGGCTGTCGATACGGACGATCTTGTTGGTTTTGACGGCTGTGCTAGTGGGGTGGGTGATCTACCAGAATTGGCCCGACATATTAGATACGATGGATCATCTACAAGAGACCAATGGCTTTGTTTTGTTGCTTCTGATTCCGGAACAGCTATTTATGTATTTTGCGTGTGGGCAAATATTCTTTTCGTATCTAAGGCATAGAAGAAATGTGGCCAAATTTGAAGATAGCGAAATACTAAGGATCTCGACTGAGCTAAACTTTGTTAATCATGCCGTGCCAGCTGGTGGTGTAGGAGGACTCGCGTTTCTGACTTACAGATTGGCGCCTTATGGGGTAAGCGCTGGTCAGGCGTCATTTCTTTATATCTTTCGTTATGCTGTGACAACAGTGATTAATTATGCGCAGGCTTTGGTGGCGATTATTGTGCTTTTAGTGCTTGGCTTAATCCCACCTGAAGCGCGATGGATTATTCCGGTGTCATTGTTGATGAATTTTGGCGTGATGGTTTTCTTGAGCCTGATTGTCTATATAGCAAGTAGTAGTAAAAGGATTGAGTTTTTCTCGCGTACTATTTCTGGAATCATGGATACGGTGGTGAAGATATTGACTTTTGGTTACAAGAAGAGAATGATGCAATATCCTAAGATTAGTGGTTATTTTGCTGATATTCATGAGAGTGTAAAGATTGCGAAAGAGAATCGAAGATATCTAAAAGGCCCAATTCTTTGGGGAGTGGTATATAGTCTGTGTGAGATTGGAACTTATTATATCGTAGCTTTATCGTTGGGTAGGCCGGAGCTCTTGCCTTATATTATGGTGGGAGAAGCGATTGGTTCGGTATTTGATGGGATAGTACCGTATGGATTGTACGAACTAGGGATGGCGGGTGTAATGATTGCGCTTGGCGTGGATTTTCCGACGGCGACGATTGTGACCGTTATGACAAGAGTAATTACTCTAGTCTTCACAATTGTATCCGGTGCTATACCGTACTATAAAGCTATCAGGAGCAATAAGTAATGGATGCAGTTACTCCTACCGATCTGATAAGCATGGTTAACCAGACATTAGAATACGCGTATTCTTCTGTGATGGTAACTGGTGAAGTGTCTAGCTTTAAAGTTAACCAAGGGAAGTGGGTATTTTTTGATCTCAAAGATGAGGAATCAAGCGTCTCATGTTTTATGCCGGTATGGGATTTGAGGGTTCCGCTTGAGGATGGAATGAAGGTAGTGGCACGAGTGGTCCCGAAACTTACTAAATGGGGGAAATTCTCATTGACTGTCAATGCGGTGAAGCCAGTAGGCGAAGGATCGCTTAAGAAAGCATATGAAATGCTGAAGAAAAAACTTGCCGGGGAGGGGTTATTTGATCCGGCAAAAAAGCGAAAGTTACCAGAGGATTTGACTAGACTAGGCGTGATATCGTCTCGTCAGGCGGCAGGTTATGCGGATTTTATCAAGATCATTAATGCGAGATGGGGTGGGATGAGAGTAACGGTAGCCCATACGCAGGTACAAGGAATGGATGCGCCAGATCAGATTATCAGAGCTTTGAAATATTTCAATGAACGTGGTAATGTACAGGCGATTGCAATTTTACGTGGAGGAGGCTCGGCTGATGATCTATCGTGTTTTAATGACGAAAGATTGGTGCGAGAGATTGCTGCTTCTAAGGTTCCGGTGATAACTGGTATTGGTCATGAGGTAGATGAGTCTTTGGCGGATCTTGTGGCTGATGTTAGGGCTTCAACGCCGTCGAATGCGGCGGAGATATTGACACCTGATCGCAAGCAAGAGATGATAAAGGTGAAGAAGAATGTTCAGCGAATGAACCAGATGATTATGCAACGCATTGAGCAGTGCCAGAGAGAGAATCGGGAAAGAATTAACGGTGTCTTGCAGAATTTACTAAATAGGTACGTTGAGCCAATACTTAATACCAACAAAGATAAGATTGGGGATATAAAGCGTCGGTTCAATGAAAAATGGCAGATGGCGGTATCTGACTTGAAACAGAAGTCTAAATTGCTTGAGGTATTGAATCCGGAGAGAGTGCTAACGCGAGGCTATGCGATCCTTGCGGGGAAGATTTCACCGGGCGAGTTGATTAATATTACGACGTATAAAAATATAATTAAAGCTGAGATAAAGGAGATATATGAGCGAAAATAAGAAAAGTTTAAGCCAGAAGATTAACGAGCTTGATGCACAGGTGGAGTGGTTTCACTCTGATGAGTTTAAATTAGAGAATGCAGTAGAAAAATATAAGGTTGCGGTGAAGTTGGCTAAAGAGATCGAGCAGGATTTAGACAGTTTAAAAAATGAAATTGAAGTTTTATCGGAAGATTTTAGTAAATAGTATGGTATAATGTGGTTATGGATAGTTCTAATATGCAACCAACTGGCTTTAATCAACCAATGGGTATACCGCAACCGATGAACTCGGCGCAGCCTGGCTATCAGACTGGTCCGAATGGAATGCCGATGGTGCAACAGGTGCAAGTACCAACGAACCCAAAGAAAGACATTACTGGGCTTATTAAGACCATTGTAATTATAGTTGTGTCATTGATTGCAGTGACTTTTATTGGGTTATTTATTTGGATGACGATTCAATATAATGATGTGCGGTCAGATGTGCAGGGTGAGATTGATGTGGCAGTGGCGGATGCTAAAGATAAGCAGGCTAGTGAGATGGAAGCAGAGTTTTTGAATAGAGAGAAGTATCCATATAAGACCTTTACTGGTCCAGTTGACTATGGTCAATTGACGTTTGAATATCCAAAGACGTGGAGTGTTTATATAGAAGCGGCGGCGGACGCTGGCGGAGATTTTAAGGCCTACTTTAATCCTGTACAGGTGGAAGCCGTGGGAGACGAAACAATCAATGCTCTTAGGGTGACGATTCGCAATGAGAGTTTCGACGAGGTAGCAGCAGAATATCAGAAAGCGATGGATAAGAAAGATTCTGGCCTCACGATGGAAGCGACGACGATTGGTAAGAATACCAACATTACGGCGAATCGCTATACGGGTAAGCTTCCTAATACAGATCTTTCGGGATATATTGTAATTTTTAAGATTCGTGACAAGACCGTGATAATGCAGACGGATTCGGTGCTGTTTACGGATGAATATAATAAGCTACTTGGTACTGTCTCTTTCAACGAATAACCTATTGATTTCTTGCTAAAATCCGCTATCTTGGTTTTGTGTTATAATAGATGGTATGGATGTGGAGGTTGATGGTATTTTGGTGGCAGCGCATGAGTTGAAGGCGCCGATTGCAGTGATGCGGCAATTGGCACTGGGGCTACAAGATCTTGATGGGCAAAATGAACATATGCGTTCACAGATGGTGGAAGTATCTGAGCGTGCGATTCGTCAAGTCAACGATCTCTTAAAGATGCGTAAACTGTCAGAAGGCCTATTTGAGATGGAGCCGGTAGCGGTACGGGCAGTATGTGATGATGTGACTAGGGAACTACAATGTCTATTTGAACATAATAAACGCAAATTATCTGTGCGATATGTTAATCGGGCGAGATTGGTAACTGCAAACCGAGAACTCTTGTATAGTGTCATATATAATTTCCTTCTGAATGCGATGCATTATTCTGATAAGGAGACGCCAGCTAAATTGACTGTGAGAGAGAACCAAAACAAAGTAAAAGTAGAGGTGCGTGATTATGGGCCGGCTTTGCCGACTGATGTTTGGAGAGAAATGAAGAGAGGATTTGTCAGTAAGCCTATTTCGGTTGCGATGAGACCGGGCTCCTCGGGGTTAGGGTTATATATCGCTTCAAAATTTTCGAGATACATGAATGCTGCGGTGGGAGCGGTGAGACACCGTGACGGGACGAGTTTTTATGTAGAACTACCAATCTCTAAACAAGCGAGTTTGTTTTATGATCATGGTGATTGACGATGACGCCATTATGGCGGAATGTATTGCTAGGGGATGTGGGCCTTCGGATGTACGAGTTTTTGGAGATGCTATTTCTGCCATGGCGGCGATATCAGATGGAATAATACCAGACTTGATTTTTCTTGATGTATTGTTGACCGGGCCAGATGGTTTTACTTTTTTAAATGAGCTCGTGTCGTATACTGATACTGCGAAGATTCCTATCGTGATCGTTACTTCACTTGATCTAAATGATCGTGACCTGTCAGCTTATGGCGTGGTAGGGGTACTTGATAAGGATACGATGCGTCCAGAGGAGATACGTGCCTATGCAAAACAATACAGCTAAGGATATTCGTACACTAGGATTAGTGCTAAGGCGGATGAATTATGGTGAAGCTGATAGAATCTTAAATCTGATCACGCCGGTAGGGAAGATTAGTGCAATAGCAAAGAGTGTGCGCAAACCACGATCGAAGTTGGCGGGAGGGGTGGAGATGTTCACATTGTCTGATTATAATATACACCTTGGTAGAGGAGAATTAGGGACTGTGACTGGCGCGAAGATGGTACAGCATTTCGGCGAGATTATGAAGGATTATAACAGGATGGAACTCGCTGGGGTGATGCTTAAAAAGATCAATACGGTGGCTGATAGTGTGGATGCGCCGGATTATTATGATCTATTATTGCAAGGATTACAAGGGTTGAATGAGGGGGCTGATGTGCGATTGGTAGAGGCTTGGTTTTTGATGAGGTTGGCTCGGATCATGGGGGAAGAAGTGAACTTGTACCGAGACATAGCAGGAGAAAGTCTGGAGGCTGGAACGAGATATGATTTTGATACGACACAAATGGCGATGAAACAAAATGAGAACGGTGTATACGGTACTGATGAGATCAAGCTACTTAGATTAATGTCTTCTGCTAGTTTGAAGTTAGTAAGAAAAGTGAGGCTAGATAATGAGATGGTCGATAAGGTAATAGAGTTTGTCCACATGGCTACAAGGACATGAATGTGATATAATGAGATGGTAACATAAAGGAGATATTATGGCAGATTTTAACAAAATCTTGACGCCGGGGGATTATGAAAATGGTGAACTTAATGTTGTGATCGAGATCCCGACTGGCTCAAATCATAAAATTGAATGGGATCGTGAACATGCATGTTTCATGTTGGACCGTGTAGAGCCGATGGCGTTTGCTAAGCCATGTAACTATGGATTTATCCCGCAGACTTTAGATGAGGATGGAGATGAACTTGATGTCTTAATGATCACAGACCAACCTTTGACGACCGGCATTTGGATGAAGGCAAGGATTCTTGGTGTAATGAAGTTTGTTGATGGTGGTGAAGTAGATGATAAGATCATCTGTGTGCCGGAAGATGACCGCAATAATGGTGATGCCTACAAGACACTTGAGGATCTACCAAAGCAGACTTTGAAGCAGATCGAGTTCCACTTCAATCACTATAAGGATTTGAAGAAGCCTGGGACAACAGAAGTGAAGGCCTTTGAGGGCTTAGATGCTGCGAAGGAAGTGATCAAAGCTTCGATTGAGCGCTATAAGAAATAATAAGATTAGACTATGAAAAATCTCCCACTGTGACAGTGGGAGATTTTGGTTAGGGCTTATTCGCCGTTTTGATTGTCGGAGTTTTCTGTTTCGCCAGATTCTTCTGTATCACCGGCTTCTTCAGTGTCTTTGGACTCTTCATTGTTTGAATCGTCTTGTTCGTTCATTTGTTTTAGCATTTCCATGAATTCGATTTGTTGCTTGACATCGGAAACCGTGATGTCTTTGTATTGAGACTCATTGGCTGTGAGAACTAGATACTTACCTTTGACTGAAGCATCTTTATATCCTACCATGTCGTCTCCTTCACTTTCTTCGCTTTCTTCTGCTTCTTTTAGTTCTTTATTGTATAAGTCGAGAGCTTTTTTAGCGGTCTCTGCGTCGGCGAACTCATAGTAAGCGGTCAAGCCAGTAATCTCATCGCCTGAATAATTGTAGACGAAGTGAGCCTTAACTGGATTGATCTCCTGCTCTTCATCTTCAAATGATAATTGGCCGGCATCTAGTGTTAAAACATATTTTGTATCATCTGATACGAAATACGATTCACTAATGCCGCTATTCAAGTTAACCACAACAATCGCTATGATTACTGCAACAACTACAGCGACAGCGGCGCAGATACCGATGATTAAATTTTTGTTGTTCCTCTTCTTAGCTTTACTGGTCTTTTTATTAGCCATTTTTCCTCCTTATAGATATTATAATCTTAGCATAAGAATTACAATTTCGCAATGTCTACTCTGATTTGTTCAGTAGTGTCGCGGTCACGGACGGTAACTGTGTTGTCTTCTAATGTGTCAAAGTCAATGACGATGCACTTAGGTGTGCCAATCTCATCTTGTTTGCGATAACGTTTGCCAATGTTGCCAGAATCGTCCCAAGTGACGTTACCGTATTTGATTTTTAATGATTGGTAGACTTCTTTGGCTTTGGCGACAAGCTCTGGCTTGTTTTTGAGGAGTGGTGAGACGCAGAACTTGTATGGAGCGAGTGTCTCTGGTAACTTAAGGACTATGCGTTTGTTGCCGTCAATCTCGTCTTCAGTGTAGGCACTTGCGAGTACGGCGAGGATGAGGCGTTCGACACCGATGGATGGTTCGATTACATGCGGAACAAAAGTTTCGTTTGTGACTTTATCGCGATATTCCATGGACTTGCCGGATTCGCGAGCGATATTATTTAAATCAAAATCGGTGCGATAGGCGAGGCCCATGAGCTCTTCTTCGCCATTAGGATAATCAAACATAAAATCAATGGTACGTTTAGAGTAATGAGCGCGGTCTGCGGCCGGTACTTCTAGCTCGTGAATCTGGGCCGGGTCGAGGCCGATTACTCTCTCGAGGAATTCATGGCTTAAGGCGCGCATCTTTTCGAACTCTTGTTCCCAATTGTCTGGTCGGATGAAATATTCGATTTCCATTTGAGAGCATTCACGGTCACGTAGGATAAAATCGCGTGGGCTAATTTCGTTACGGAAGGCTTTACCTTGTTGGGCAAGACCGAAGGGAAGATCAGGATAAAAAGTATCAACGACATTTTTGTAATTGGTAAAAATACCTTGAGCGGTCTCGGGACGAAGGTAGGCAATATTGTTTTTGGTGGATTCTGCGTCATCGTCTGGCAAAACTGCGCCGACGTGAGTCGTGAACATCATATTAAACTTGCGGATGGGTCCCCAATTCTCTTTACCACAGACTGGACATTTGGTGTGAGTAGCTAGAAATTCTTCAGTAGTGACTGACTCGTTGATACCATCGGCGATCTTGTCGGCACGAAAACGAGATTTGCATTCTTTGCATTCTACTAATGGATCGGCAAAAGTGGCGGTGTGGCCGGAGGCCTCCCAGGTGCGAGGGTTCATAATAATAGCAGCATCGATGCCATACATATCATCACGGTCTTCAACGAAGAATTTCCACCAAGCGTCGGTAATGTTTTTTTTCAGAGTGGTGCCAAGTGGGCCAAAATCCCAGGTACCTGCCATACCGCCGTAAATATCACTACCCTGAAAAATGAAGCCACGGCGTTTGCATAAGCTTACAATGTCATCTAATTTTTTCATGTTATAATTGTAGCATGAAAGAGAAGAAGAAGCCAGTGCGCGTCAAGCGGACGCTCTATTATTTTTGGAAAGCCTTGATGCAATATAAGTTAAGAACGTTTTTGCTTTTGTTTTTGGTGCCAACCTGGATCTTTATTTCTAACATCGTGGTGCCGTGGGGCACTTCAGAAATTGTGGGTAAATTGTCTGGTGGAGATTTTGAAATAGCGAACTACACTTCTATCTTGCTTATTACTCTAATCTCTGCCGGTGTGAATAATCTTGGCGTGATTCGAGCGATTGATTGGCTGGATTGGACTTTGGATGCTAAGGGTGGACAGTATCTGAGCAAATTGGCATTTGATGCAGTGATCAATCAGTCGATGACTTTTCATAATGATCACTTTTCTGGTTCTTTGACTTCGGCGGCGAATAAGTTGCCGGATGCTTTTATTAGTTTTAAATCGAATTTTGTATGGGATGTTTTTCCGTTGATACTAACTTTGATCTACTCGGTAGGGGCGGCGGCTGTAGTATGTTTTCCGTTCGCGATAATCTTGTTGGTTTACGCAATTATCTATATGGCGGTGGCTTTTACAACGTATTATAAAACAATGCACTACGATACGGCGCTTGCTACGGCAGAGAATGGTCAGACTGGCCAGTTAGCAGATTCTATTACGAATGAGATATCGGTAAAATCTTATGCGCGAGAAAGATACGAACGTGAAAGATTTGGTAGGGCAACTAGAAAAACACATGATGCGACATATGGAGTAGCAAAGGTGGCTTTTTGGCGAAATTTGGCGATGAATGCGGTGAATATGGTAACTTTTGCGGCACTACTGATCTTGATCGTGATGAGCCATGATTTATTTGGGCTGTCAGTGGCCAGTATCGTGTTCTTATATTCGGTCTCAAATTCGCTTCTGTCAAACGTGTGGACCATTAATCATATCTTGCGGTCTATGAATCGTTCATTTGGCAATGCAAGTGAGATGGTAGGAATACTAGATATGCCATATATCATTGATGATAAGACAGACGTAGCTTTGAAAGTTGATAAAGGTGTAGTGGATTTTTCGCACGTGGACTTTCGTCATCATGAACAAAAAACTAAGCTGTTTAGGGATTTTTGTTTGACGGTAGAATCAGGACAGAGCGTGGGGCTGGTTGGTGTGTCTGGTTCTGGGAAGACCACGCTGACTAAGTTACTGCTTAGGTTTGATGACGTGACGGCGGGTGGTATATTTATAGATGGAAAGGATATCCGAGATGTGACACAAAAGAGTTTGCGTGAGTCAATTGCATATGTGCCGCAGGAATCATCACTCTTTCACCGTTCTGTGTACGACAACATCGCTTATGGTCGGACGGGGGCGACAAAGGAAGAAGTTGTGCGAGCCGCTAAATTAGCTAATGCAGATGAGTTTATTCGTGAATTGCCAAATGGTTATGATACTTTGGTAGGTGAGCGAGGAGTGAAGCTATCTGGCGGTCAGAGACAACGAATTGCGATCGCGCGGGCGATATTGAAGGATGCTCCTATCTTGGTACTTGATGAGGCGACGTCGGCTCTGGATTCGGAGTCGGAGGCTTTGATCCAAGAGGCACTTAAAAATCTGATGAAGGGGCGGACTTCAATCGTAGTAGCGCATCGATTATCTACAATTGCTGGATTGGATAAAATTGTGGTGCTATCTGAAGGGAAGATCGTAGAGCAGGGCTCACATCATGAACTACTTGAAGCGGGTGGTGAGTATTCCGAGCTGTGGTCGAGGCAGAGCGGAGCGTGTTTGGAAGAAAAATAATCCCTTGAACTTCAGAATAGCCAGGGGATTATATATTTAGCTGTGGGTTAATCGGCCCAGAAGTCTTCAGGATTGGAGACTACTTCGATATTGATCTCGGTCAAGTCGCCGGTCTCGAAGTTCTTGGCTTGTAGAGTTTTGGCGCCAATCTCTGACTCGCCGATCACGATGCCGAATTTAGCTAGTTTACTTGCGTAGGTAAGCTTATCGCCGAGTTTTTTAGTGGTGAGTACGACTGTAGTACTGAGGTTTTTGGCGCGAAGTTTGGCGGCGACATTCATGGCTTCATCAAATTCGTGTTCGGATACTGGTATGATGGCGTAATCGATTAAGTCGTTTGATTTGTTTTCTAGCAGACCTTGCTCGTTGAGGACATAAAATAGGCGAGTGAGGCCGATTGAACCACCGACGCCGGGGAAGGATTTTTCTGAGAAATGCTTGGTAAGGTTTTCGTAGCGACCACCGCCACAAACTGAGCCGATATTTTTGTATTCTGGGAGAATGAATTCAAAAACAGTGCCTGTATAATAATCCAGACCGCGAACAATTTTGAGGTCGGCAGTAATTTGGTCGGCAAGGCCGATTGATTCTAGTAAGTAGAGAACTTGATCGAGCTCGTTGACGCCTGATGTGAAGAGGTCGTTTTCGATGCCGAGGTTGTTGAGTTCGGCGATGACGTGAGAGCGCGAGCCATTTAGCTCGATGAGGTTTAGGATGGCTTTTACGGTAGGTTTGTCTAATTCGAGCTCTTCGAGGCTGACTTTTGTCTGTTCTTCTGTGACCTTTTCGGCGTGGTCGATGATGTTGGAAATCTCTTGAGCCAGAGGTGTGAGGTTGTGGGCCTCGATAAATCCGGCGAGAATCTTGCGATTGCTAATGCGGGCGAGTACTGGGGTATCTAGTTCGAATGATGCAAAGGCGTCAAGTAGGGTAGATATCACATCGGCGTCGTAGGCAATCTCGAGGCTGTTACGACCGATGATGTCAATGTCGCATTGATAAAATTCACGGAAGCGGCCTTTTTGGGCGCGTTCGCCACGAAAGTTGGTGCCGATCTGGGAAACTTTGAAAGGGAAGTTGAGATCGTTTTCGTGCTCGACGATATAGCGGGCAAGGGGAACAGTGTGGTCGAATCGCAATGCTTGGTTGGCTGATTCGGCTGACTCGGCGGTCTTGATGACTTTGTAAATTTGCTTTTCTGTGTCGCCACCGGCCTTAGCAAGTAAAATCTCGGTACGCTCGATTGAAGGGGTTTCAACCTCTAGATAACCATGTGCTTTGTATGTATTGGCAATCTTTGTTTTTAATTGGTTGAAGGAAGCTTGGACTTCGGGAAGAAGCTCTTGCGCCCCTGAGATTGGTGAAGTGTTGAACTTTTTCATATTTACAATTATATCACAGGTATGGTATAATAAATATATGGTTCTGTAGCTCAGTTGGTAGAGCAGAGGCCTGAAGAGCCTTGTGTCGCTGGTTCAAGTCCAGCCGGAACCACCAGAACGTATATAAGTCGGCATCTTCGCCGATTTTTTAGTAGTAGATTTCTGTTAAGTACCATACAGCAATATTATTCATTTTTGGAGCATTTTTGCAACAAAAAACTATCAAAAATACAATTTTTAACCCTATAAAATCGTCTGTTAATACCCTAAACAATCAGGTCTTAATTTTTATAGTCGTTCGTATACCTTTTGACTACCTAGCCATCAAAATTGTTTTCTATTAGACTATATTTTTTTAATTCATTTTTTCAACACTTGTAAGTACATAGCTACCATTGTATGGCGACAGCGTAAACTCATAAATCGACATACTGTTCACCATTTCGTTTAAAGTGTCCTCCGTCACTCCTAGTCCACCACTTAGTGATGTAGGTCCACAAATACCCGCAGCAACCTCTACATCGGTATTTAGCTCTGCAAAAATTAAAGACACAACCATATTTTCGCCAGCTTTCTTCACTGATGCAACTTTATGGGCTGCAACCACTGGGGAAGATCCACCACCGGGCAATATGAACTCTCTGTATGCGTTAATGTCGTCATCATAGACTAGATAGAAGAAATTCTGGAATGTGTAGTTTTTCTTCTCTATGGAGCTGTAATCACCAAATAGTGACTGGTATTTTTCGCTCATCAAATCGTAACTTATACTTTTACCAGTGCAGTCGCCTTTCTCGTATCTTTCCTCTACGCAGCTGACGGTTTCTTTTTCGTTGTCGCTTATCGAACTATAAGTTAGAAAAGCTTCCTGTTGGTCATTAAAATCTGAAGTAAAGGTATTGTAAGAAGCATTTAAACCGTAAGCTATTGTGTTGTTGCCTTCACCTATATATTTTGCTAGTATTTTCTCTGCTTCAGCAACCGATATGACATTTCTGTCTACATTTGTATCGGTGTTATCATCTTGATTAACAGTATTTTGTGTTGAATTATCTCCTTTTAATTTAGCAATTTCGGAGTCTTTTTGCGAGCTCTGAACCATACCGTAAACGCCGAACCCAATACCACAAACTGCCATGATACACGCAATGACAGTAGCAACTTTTAGGCCATTTCCATTTTTTTTCTTATCATCTACTACTGGCGTCATTTGCGCTCCAATATCAGTATTTTGTTCCATTAAATTCCTTTCCGTAATACTTATGCTTCCATTATAGCATGGTTTAACTAACCCCGAATATCTTCCTTATAGACTGTTAATGCCTGAATAATTTGCCCTTGCCATTCGAGCTAAAAGGCACTGTCTATTCTTATAAACTTGTCTGCTGATATTTCGTTATTTCAGTTATATACTACTGTTATCAAGTAGTCTATTTTTTCTCAATAGAAGAAAATGAATAAATACCTTCAGAGTTCTTTTTAAATACAAAACGATAGGACTGAAGAGTTTTATAATCATCTTCGGTTAAACCAAGTCCATCCCAATCTATGTTATCTTGCTCAATTGTCTTATATAATTCGCTTCTTTCGATATCCGAGTACAGTTTACCCGCATTGCCTGCGCATATATCAAAAGCTCCTGCATCGATATCTACATAGGCAGAGTCTTGGTCTTTACCAATCTGTGTAATTCTGCCAACCACATAATCCGAACAAGTCCCTCCTCTACCGCCAATAATGTGATAATAATAAGTATCTGAATTAGAGCCATACGCAAAATCGCCATTGGTAATTGTGTTTGAAATGCCGTTCATTTTTGGCAAACTTTCTCCCCATAAATCGTAGTAGTCATCATTTGCCCTATCATAAGAAATACAATCAATATTAGCATTATCAAACGAAATATTGGAAGCTTGTTGCCCTAAAGCCGCATCAACATCAGTCTTCACTCCCTCAGTCCATTGATAACTACAATATTTTTCTTTGTCTAGTATTGTGGTTTCTAAAGTTAGATATACCTTTGAAGTCTCATCTAGAGTATTCGTTATTAACTGAGAAATCGGCATATAGCTGCTAAGTACCACAAAACTTCCCGTATCATTATTGTAATAATCTTGTATAGATAATCCATTACGAGAGCCCAATAAACGAAGAACTTTTCTATTTAAATCACGTATTTCATATTTATCTAAACTTTGATCAGTGGGTTTATCGCTTGATATTTCCGATTCTTCAGTCACTTCAGATGGTTGGCTATTATCGCATATATTCATCATACCGTAGACGCCAAATCCTATACCACAAACCGCCACAATGCACGCAATTGCCGTAGCAATTTTTAAGCCATTTCCACTTTTCCGCTTATTATCTGTCACCGACTCTACTGGTGCTCTAGTGTCAACGTTTTGTTCCATTTATTTTCCTCTCTTTTATAGTACTTATGTTTCTATTATAGCACGATCAAGCCTTTCCAGAATGTCTTCCTTATAGACTGTTAATGCCTGAACAATTCGCCTCCACCAGATTTTATCTAGCTCGGCATTACCGCCGATTTTTTAGTAGCAGCTTTTTGTTAATGTTTTTATGAGGGTCCTACAGTTTATCTTCTGATAATTAATCTATGCTAATATTGATTGCTAGGCCTTTCTGTTTTGGTTATTGTTTTGTGTATCGTAAGCGGTTTGTGGTATAATGGTGGTAATATGGCAAACCCAAATAATATTAGTGGACAACAAGAAGGGGGTAATACAACTGAATGGGATTCGCTCACTAACCTTGAGTTTAAGCCGGTTGAAATGTCGATGGAGGGCGTGTCTGAGATTAGGACTTCGAGTGATCCTATCACGGCAGAACGAAAAGATCTTAGAATAGATGTTGCTAATGGTGGCGGCAATGAAAAGAGAACGTCGAATCTTATGCTTGGATATAATGAGCGTGGCGTTCAAGTTGCCGAAAAGTATTATAGTATTGAAGAATTCAAGGATATTGCGCTTAAAAACCTAGAAGAAGATACCGAAGATGTGGTGTGCTATGTGCGTGCGGACGATGCTGGAAAGCGATTTGCGGAGCCACGTGAGGTAGTCGACGACATACTCAAGACAGTAGTTGGTGCTGGGCCGGAAATGGAGTTATCTGACAATGATCAGTTTACTAATCAGGATGCACGTAGTGTTGAAGCTTTTGGTCCGAACGGGGAAAGGCAGCGTGGTGTGTTTATGCTTGGTAATACTGAGCTAGAGATGCCAAATGGAACATACGTCTCGGCTGAGGTTATAGAAGACGCTTTGAGTAACTATCTTAAAGGTGTGGAATCTGTTTCTCCGGATGTTGCCGTTAATAATACTGGTACAGCTACGGTAAATACAGAATCTTTTGACAATAGGGCCGAAATTGAGCAGGCACAAGAGGAAAAGCATCGAGTAATCAAACGCATCAAGGAAGTTAGTAGGAAATGGGTGTTGCCTGCTGTGTTGGCGGCATCAATGATGATCACAGCTCTAGCGGGATTTGGGGGAGGACGTGATGTCCAAGCTAAGGATGCTCAGGATGCTCGTTATGCACTTGATAGTACGAAGCAAGTCGAGACTCAGATTGAGATGGATCGCGACGAAGCTTATGAACAGATGCTTGAGGATACGATATTTAGTCTGAAGACAGGTGATGAAATTTCGGTGCCGGCTGGAGTAGAGTATCACGAATCGAGTAACTATGATGCTGGAGGCGCCAATAAGATGGGCACATTTGGCGAGGGTTTGCGTGATGCCGGAGAATACAACCTTGAGTATGTTTCAGTGGTAGATAAGGATGGGAAGATTGTTGACGTAGAGTACGAGGAAGGTACAGAATTGGGTGAGTTTGTAGAATCAGTTGCTGAGCAGCAGGGTGTATCAGTAGACGATTTGAATATGATGGTGCATATTGGTGGGCCTGTTTCTGGTTGGGTCAATGTTGGAGATATCGTGAATCAAAATCTAGACCAGAGTGGTAGTGGGTCATTTATGAAAGAGGTAGTTGTTGATCAAAGCGAGCGAATAGACGGCATGCAAGAAAACTTTACGGGTACAGTTAGTTTCACGAATGATGATGGTGAGATTGTTAGTGTTAATCTTCTTGACAAGGGTGGCTCAAGTTTACAGCCAGGTGATACCGCGGTAGGTTCAGATGGTAGAGAATATAAGGTTAATAAGCTCGAGTTTTCGAGTGAAACGGGTGGGCAATTGGGCTGGGAATTAACAGACGAGGCTAAATTAGCCATGCTAGCAAGTGGAGCGGCTTTGGCTCTCGCGGCACTACTAAGTGGTGACAAGAAGAAAAAAGAAATGACTAATATGACTGGCCGTCAGATTAAAGCTCTCATTCAGGGCGTTGACGATAGCTATGGCGAGGACGAAAATGATGACTTTGCAAGGAGCGTAAAGGAGCTATTGTCCCAAAAAGAAATAAAACAGAGTGGTTCGCCCGATGAACAATTATTCAAGGCTTTGGTCGAACAAGAGCTTACAGTTGACGAAATAACAAATCTAACTAAGGAAGGATAAAAGATGGAGATTGAGAAAGGGGAAATAATAACTCTTGATAATAATAAGGAATATCTTTGTTTTGGCCGTGCAGTGGCGGATAATCAAAAGAAATATCTTTATCTAATGAGTACGAGTGAGCCGATTGAAATTCGCTTTGCTGAGGAGATGATTGACGAAAGCGGCGTGCAAGTGCGAGTCATTGGTAGCAAAGAAGAAAAACAGATTGCATTGACTGCTTTTAAGAAAAGCATGTCTTAATACTATCAACTTCACATATAAAGTATTCTTGAGTCTAGTCTAATTTTGAATTGTGTGATATAATACTTGAAGACAGAAAATTGTCGTCTGGGTCGGTAGCTCAGCTGGTTAGAGCACGGGCCTTTTAAGCCCGGTGTCGAGGGTTCGAGCCCCTCCCGACTCACCAAGGTTTCGAGTAAAAAGAAAGAGCTTGCTCTTTCTTTTTTGAGAAACCGCAGGTGAGGCAGATTTTTGCGTAGCAAAAATCGTACTCACCGATCCCGAGTAAAAAGAAAGAGCTTGCTCTTTCTTTTTTGAGAAACCGCAGGTGAGGCAGATTTTTGCGTAATAAAAATCGTATTCACCAATCCATGTTGGAACTGCTAAAAGCTACATTTTTAAAAAACAGGACTTTTGGCTTTATGGTTAACCTCCCAAACAAGTTGTACAACTTTTAGTTGTTAATGTTTCTAGTATAACACAGTAAAATCTGGACAAGCGTTTTCATATCCAGGTAGACTTTGCAAGAATTCTACCGGCGTTAAATAATTTAGCATTGAATGTG
>JAZQBP010000039.1:0-5600 GCA_045545815.1 Candidatus Nanosyncoccus sp.
TAGTTTAGTACTATTGGTATCTCCTATCTTATTGCCAGTATATCCTACTGCATAGATAGAGAATCCTCCTGCATCATTACATACTACCTTGAAGGTAGTTTGTCCTATCTCGTCTTTATATTGATTTGGTGATACTGTAGCAGTATGAGCAGAATCTAGAGAGGAAGTCATAGTACAGGCAGAAGCTACGGTGACTGAGGCTTGAGCGGAGTTAGAAGTGCTAGGCTCATCAGCGGAAACTGTAGCTGATGACAAGATCGCACAAGAAACAATAGTTGCAACAGCCAGACCGAGAATAACATAACTATACCAATATTTATTTCTAAACATTTATCCCCTTCTTAAGTTATTAATATACATAACCATTATATCACATTACCACTATTAGTTGCATAAAAAAGAGCCTTCCAGGAGGCCTTGAATTATGGTTGCGGGGGTTGAATTTGAACCAACGACCCTATTTTTTGCGGTTATGAGACAAAAAAGAACCTTCCAGGAGGCCTTAAATTTGGTTGCGGGGGTTGGATTTGAACCAACGACCTTTTGGTTATGAGCCAAACGAGCTACCAGGCTGCTCTACCCCGCGTCATACTGTTAAATTCCTGGCTCGTTTGGCTCACAATGAGCCGTCACAACGGGAGCTACCAGGCTGCTCTACCCCGCGATATAATCAATATTATATCGCGAGAGAGCAATTCTGTCAACCCTTATACTATCAATTACAATTTGGATTTGCTACCGGATTAAAGTTATATTCACAGGTCACTGCATAATCCTTCTTCAACGCAGACTCATCCTTTTTCCCGTCATCATCCAGCTCATCATTATTATCACCAAATAGTTCCAGTGGCCCCATCAAAGACAAAGCAAAATCATTTGAATCTTCTAATCTCGTCTCTATCCGCCTAAACAGATCATTTGCTCTACCAGTTGAATCTACTTGCAACTGTACACCTTTCAAAGCCACCCTACTGCCTCCATCACTAGCTTTCTCGCTATCTGAACCACACACCTCGCCATTACCACAGAAAAACTCAATAGCAAAATCAGTTGGTGGCCCACCATAAGGCAATCCTACAACAAAGATAAATGTTTCATCGCTTCTTGCTCCCCCATACGCATCAGGTAATTCGAATTCCGCCGAACAAGCAAACTCGCTACCAGCCTTTTCATCACAAAATACACCATAAGGCAAATTCTCCTTTGTCTTATCGTTTGATTTAAGTAAAGCATTCTTACCGATCAGATTCACACCATTATTGTATGTCGTCCCGTAATAATTGCCACTTACCGATTTAGAAGCGTCGTCTTGATTATCCATCGGCACGAGATACGTCATCCATTTATCAGTCGTATTACCTCGTGTAACATCAAAATCACTTAAAGCAAATTCATTTGCAGTCTGCAATCCAGTCACCGAGATTGTCGGCGGAGTCGCCAAAGGTGTTGTAGTCATACCAGGAAATACCACTTTAGGTCCACTGCCGTCAAAATTATTATAATTAAATACCTGGTCTACGCTTTTGTACCAACTCACCCTCACCCTTTTAATAGAACTAGCCTTCACGCCATCATCAAATTTAGCTCTCATTACCTTAATCATATTTGAAGCAGATAAAGTAGAACGATAATCTGTTAAGACGTCAGTAAATTTCACACACGTATAAGCTTGTGCCATATTATTACTTGCCCCCTCTTCTACCACAACGCCTAAATCCGCCTCAACATTACGCCCCAAAGCATTAGCCACCATATCACAGCTTTCTCCTTCTTCTATAACCTGTATAATCTGAGCACAATCTGGACTGGAATCACTATTCGCCTTACAATTTTGATAGTTATAAAAAGCTAGCTTTGCGTCTTCCACCCCAGCAAGCGCCGAATCATATGCCGATTGCGAAAGATCATCATTAGACGTCC
Organism: Candidatus Nanosyncoccus sp.; assembly: GCA_045545815.1. Taxonomy (GTDB): domain Bacteria; phylum Patescibacteriota; class Saccharimonadia; order Saccharimonadales; family Saccharimonadaceae; genus Nanosyncoccus. The sequence goes on from JAZQBP010000039.1 coordinate 1,921, forward strand.
TCGTCACTTCAGAGATGATCACAGCCGCAAAACTCATTGCCACTATTAATAGTATCAAGGTTGAGATCGCCACAATATAAAACGATGCCGCACCTTTTCTAAATTTTCTCATTTCGTACCTCCATTTGCCTGCGCAGCAAAATTAAATTTATTTATCGCACAATAATCAAAGTTTTCCCTATTAGACCTATCTTCCGGTGGCTTACAAAAATCACCCGTCGAAAGCACGTTCGCGCCGCCCTGAATAGTCCCAAGCACGAATGACACCGAATAAAACATATTATTAAACGTGGAACTTTCCGCTGGCGTAGCAGCCGAAAGATCATATATGGCCAGCGCCTTGCTTCCACTGAGCACATCGTAAGGTTGTTCCGCTACTGCATTATAATTTGTAATATCAAATTCCGCTGGTCTACTACTGTCATTCAAATCATTCGCGTAATCATATCTATTCCCCAGCCCTTTCGCTCCATTCTTAGTCCCCCTTGTAGCAGATTTACATACTGCACGCTCCTCATCTGCAATCTTTAACAGCTTAAAAGGCTCCTCTCCGCTCGCAGGGATCGTCCTAGATTTTGTTTCCCCAGAACCATCTATCACCTTATAAGTAAGACTAGCCATCTGCGGAGTATCGCTATTATTAATCTTGTAATCAGCAAAGAAATAGCCAGAATTCCAAATATACGAATATAATCCTGTACAGAACGCCCCATATATAGGTACATCTTGGTTAATTCCTGTCTCATTAATATCTACCTTAGCTTTCTTCACCACAGACACAAAGTTTCTCCCACCGTCATTCTCGCACTCCGTCACTACGGAAGCACCAGTATCATTTGAGTCGACCGTATATATACTCTTACATTCACCCTTAACCGAATGAACTGGAGAATTCTGTACTGCAGCTCTCAAATCATCCACCAATTCCATACCAGTGGTATTGATTTGATTTAATGTCAGGCCACGGTGATAAGATGAGATCGCATTGGTGATTATCAACACCACAGTAATAGAAAGGATTGCGATAAAAGCGATAGACAAAGACAGCTCTACTAAAGTAAACCCAACTCTAGTTCTAAACATAGAGCTATCACGCCTCAAGGATTTTGTTTTTACCTTAAGCATCTATTGCCACCCTCCACACTAAAATCGGCGATCACCTGAATGGCCGACGAGTTCCTAGCACCTTCTGGCAGTCTGATATCCGTCCGAGTTGTGTTTACTTCGCCTGCATAAGGATTCAAGCAGAAATCCAATTGCTTCATCTCAAAACCGCCAGTTTTTTCCTCCAATATTTTTTTCAAAGGATTATTGTTTATTGCTGCATCTTCTGCATTATTGCCAGATCTAACTTGGTCGTTCGCGCGACTTATTGCCTCATTCACCTCCACAGTCCTACCACTCATCGTATACGTATATACAGTACCAGAACGCGGATGTCTCACCACCAATACTGCTGCTTTGATTGGCTCATACTTACAAGCAGTATCACTACAAGCCGGCTCGATCGACGACGCCCAACGTGGTGAATAACTCTCCGCAATACCCGCCGGCACTACAGCTGACCCATCATTATTTGCCACAATAACATTTGCCCCCACGCCCATCAGCGCGCTAAGGACCTGATTCCCTACATTCCCTTCCGCATCACCGATCACATCATACACAAAGATTCTATTCCCACTACCATCTTCATTATTATTACCATCAAACCCCTGACTCTCACCAAATGTCACTAACTTGCCGTAAATCGCCTGTTCCGATCGCCCATTATCAGCACTCTGGACATTCATCGTCTCCGCATACGCATTTCTCAAAAATTCCACAAAATTCTGCACAGAATCATTGTAGCGCTGTTGCGCAATCGAATTCTGTACCCCAGCCGTCACTGCGATAAACAATGCCCCAGTAATCGCCAAAAAGAGTGATACCTCAATCAACGTAAACCCGCGCCTAAGTCTAATCATAATCATATTATACCACAAGCATTAATATTTCTTAATAATTCGGAAATAAATACATCAACCATTTTTCTATATTGGATCTATCCTGTTCACTCTTTTCGACCACGTTCTTCCTGTCACTCTCACTTGCTAACGTAGAGTTTTCCGGCATGATCACCATCTTCTCGCCCGGCAATTGCTTATCAAGGAATTTTCTCGCAAGTAGCTCTTGATATTCTTCAGTCTTATAATATTCATTTTCAAGCTCTGCAGTCTCCACCTCTACTTGCAGTAGTTCAAGCGACCGCTTTTCACTTGCCAGACGTTCAGTCAGAGCCCAGTTCCTCGACATAGCCATGATAGACTGATAAGTCCACATTAGACACAAGAATACCGCCAGCACCAGCACCACATTTTCTACCGAGAAAAAGTCATGCTTCAGCCTAAACTTCAGTCGCCTCCATTTCGCCGCCAACTTGTTCATGCTTATCATTATAACATTTTTATGATAAAATGTAATCCGTGGGGGCGTAGCCCAGTTGGTTAGAGCATGCGTCTTATACACGCAGGGTCCTAGGTTCGAGTCCTAGCGCCCCTACCATAAATAAACTCCCTTTGGGAGTTTCTTTATTTCTTAAGATTTTTGGCTCCTACTTCAAGGTATTTCGCATGAAGCGAAATCCTTGAAGAGTTCTTGGGACCCTGAAGAAAACGAACATACAGAACAGCTATACACCGCTAACGCAACGCACCATGCTACCGTGGTACTTGATGCTGCCGTAGTTCGTGCCTGGGCTGACGTCGCTACTGCCGAAGTACAGGCTGTACGCGTTGTGGCTATTGTACGCAGAGGACGACCAATAGTACCCGTCCGAACCACGACTGTCCACCGACGAACCATACACGATGCCGGAATAAACGAAGTTATTTGGATACGAGCGCCATCTGTTAGATGCTTCTGCGGTGGATTGAGATGCTCCTGTACCACCCATAGCTACATCTAGCACGCCAAAGTCCCCTGAAGCATCTTTGCCTATAGGTAAATGCCAACCTGCAGGACAGATATCGCCTGATACATTGCCTCTAGTCTTACTATAAGTACCATTTCCTGCTGTAGCTGAGTACCAGTTGTAGTAGTTGCCGTAGGAGTAGACGTTACTAGATGCGTCATAGCTTGATGACGTGTTACTCGTGAAGAGAGTAGTATTATTAGTAGCTAGCATGGATTGGTCGTCACAATTAGATGAGAGGGTAGTACACCAAGCAGTAGCAGTTGGATCTGTGGTAGCGGAGAGGTGATTAGAAGTAGGCTTAGTATCACTATTATTAGCTGAGCTGTACCACCATGAGTTGGTGAGAGGGAGAGATGGATTGTGGGTGTTAGTGCTGGATAATTCTATGTCACTATTACTTGCATCTTTGTCTGCTAGTCTTAAGTTTTCTATAGTCCAGCATTTACCGTCTGCAAGTTTAGCTACGGCGTAGGTATTGCCATCCCTCTCGTCAGTGAGAGCGGTGGTGGAGCCTTGGGCTAGGCTAGAACAGCCGTCCCAGTTTTGAATAGTGCCAGCGGATTTGATCCACACGGCATAGAGAGAAAGACCATTTGTTTGTACGTCAGCTGGAGCGGTGATAGTCTGGTTAGGACCATAGTAATTGCCGGAATAATCAAAAGCATCATTCCAACCTGCGAAGCCATAGCCATCTCGTTTGAAGTTGCTGGCCCGGAGAGTGGCA
>JAZQBP010000040.1:0-7988 GCA_045545815.1 Candidatus Nanosyncoccus sp.
ATGGTAGGAGCGTATGGTCCTGTTACTGGTGTTAGTTTCATGGACCAAGTGGAGTTAGTGGTAGTGCCACTAACGTATTTACCAGTATTAATATCATGAGTAGTGTCTAGATTGGGATCGTGCATCTTGTTATTACCATAGGTATCTTCTGTGTAGCCTATGGCGTAGATAGAGAAGCCATTTGGATCATTGCAGAAGGCTGAGATATTGGCTGAGCCGATGTTGTCTTTGTATTGGCCGTTTTCCATGTTGGCTGTATGGATGAGATTGGTGCCGGAAAGAGAGCAGGAGGATGGGACGGTGATGTTGATTTCATCTACTATGTCTTCGGCGGAAGTTGATAAATTACAAAAAGTGATAGTCGCAACTACTGCTACAATACCACTACCATAGATTATTTTATTCATGAAACGCTCCTATAATAACACTATTATAGCATAAACATAATAATTATATATAATTATTTTTGCTCTTGATCGCGTAAGATCTGCTTGCGATAGCGCTCTTCTTCAGAAAAGATACAACCACAATATTTTTGCATATAGAGGCCCAGCTCGCGTGCTTTGGCTTGGCCTTCGCGGAAACCAACCCGAAAATCACGGTAAACAAATTCTATGTTGTAGTAATTAGCAATCTGTTCGCATACTTTCTTAAGTTCTTCGTGTTTTTGGTACGGCGAGACTAGAAGCGTGGTAGTAAAGGCGTCAAAACCATTTTCTTTAGCAAACCTGGCTGTCTCGCCGAGGCGCTTTGGGTAACAGTAATTGACACAGCGATTTTCTATATCTCCCACTACATTACGGCAGAATTCATCTAGGCCGTACTCTTCCTTGAGTAGCAGCTCTACATCAACCTGCTTGGCGTATTCTTTGAGACAGTCACGACGCGTCTTGTATTCGATATATGGGTGGATATTAGGATTGTACCAAAAAAGAGTCGGCTCGATACCTTCGGCACGCAGACTATCAATACAGTACACACTACATGGTGCACAACAAGTATGCATCAATAATTTCATTTACACAATTATAACATTTATGCTACAATAAGTACATAAGGAGGTTTATGTCAAAAAAGATTGAGACTGATTTTAGGACATTTGTGAAATTTTGGTCAGTACCATTGATCATTATCGCTTCACTATTTCTTGCGTTTAAGGCTCTGACTGGTTTGATCATTATTGGTGCGTCGATCTTTTTGGCATTGGCGCTTAGGCCGCTTGTCGGTAAGGTGAATGGGTTCTTTACTAAACACTTTGGCAAGGACAAGAAGCATCAGAATCTTTCGGCGATTTTAGCTTACACGATCGTAGTCTTAGTGGTTGGTGCAGTCATTGCGATAGTTGGGCCAGTGGTGGTGAATGAGACTGCCCGGTTTATCCAACATTTTCCGGAGACGTTTGAGAATACATTTGGTGGCTGGGAAGGTGTAAACCAATTCGGCAAGACTATTGGTGTAGAGGATCTACACGCACAAATTGAGAATGCTTTGACTGGCCTGTCGAACAACCTTATGGGGATACTTGGCAATAATCTGATGTCCAGCGTAAGCGGTATCGCAGATGTGATGATGAAGGTAGTATTGGTGCTTGTTTTGACGTTACTGTTCTTGCTAGAAGGCCCCAGCATGGCAGCGAGTTTCTGGAAGGGAATTGAAGACGATGACAATAAGAAAATGGTATCGGTCGCGAAGCGCACAGTTTCCAAAATGGCCAATGTGGTATCTATCTATGTATCACGCCAGGTGATCGTGGCGATGCTAGATGGCTGTGCGACCATGGCGATCACTTTTGTGCTTTCGTTGATCTTAGGATTCTCCTCAAGCTTAGCAGTACCAATGGGCCTAATCACTGCTCTATTCTACCTCATCCCGATGTTCGGACAATTTATCGGTGGGACTTTGGTGACTTTGCTGCTCGCCTCGTCTAGTCTATGGGGAGGCTTGATCTTTGCTATAGTTTATATAGTATATGCGCAGATCGAGAACAATATCATCGCGCCAAAGATTCAGGGAGATGCGCTAAAGTTACAACCAGTAGTGATCCTGTGCGCTATCGTGATTGGCATGTATATGTTTGGTCTACTCGGAGCGATCATCGCTATACCGATTGCTGGTTGTATCCGTGTGCTAGTAGAAGAATATCCTAATATCCGTGCGGCCAGGAATTGACATGGCTGACAAGACACCAAACAAAGGTGACGCAAAGGTCACTCCATGGAAGATATTAAAAAAGCCACTCCTTATTGTCATTTTTGTCTTAATCAATGTAGCAGTGATCGCGATCACAGCTTTCTCGGAATTTGGCAATTCGCAAAACGCCGCCAAATTATCCGATGTAAAGATCAATTGGTGGTTTTTGATACCGGCAGTGATATGTTTCTTGGTGGCCATCTCAGCAGAGATATATAAATATATATTGATGATGCGCGAGATGAATCGTAAAGCTACCTTCGATGAGAAGCTAGCTAGCAAAGTGGCGCGTAGGACTGTGCTTCTCGGTAAGTATTATGACAATATCACTCCGGCGGCAATTGGCGGTCAGCCATTCCAGATTTACTATATGCGAAAAAATAGTAACCTACCCGATGGGGTTTCTACGTCTATTCCAATCTTTGGTATGATCTCCAATCAGCTTGGGTTTATCATTATCGCTGTATTTTGTTTCTTGTTTGGTAGTCTATCTATCAATAATGCCATGTTGATTGGTACGGCGTGCTTCGGCTTGATCTTTTATGCCTTTTGGCCGATCACGGTGATGATCGCGACTTTCTTACCAAAAGCTACAGCAGAGCTCATCAATATTGTGGTAAAATTCTTAGCTAAGATACATTTGGTTAAAGACCGTAAAGCCACTACTCAGAAGGTAGAGTATGAAGTAGGGGAGTATGCTAAGAGCGTGCGTAAGATTCTAAAGACACGTGGGTTATTTGCAAAGACTGTGGCGCTCTCAGTAGCGTTTAATGCTTTAGTCTCGATGATACCTTTCTTTGTATTGACAGCCTTTGGTGGGAATGTAGATTTCTTGCCGTGTTTTGTGACCACTGTCGCAGTGACGTCAGCCGTCTACTTCATTCCTACACCGGGTAACGCGGGCGCAGCCGAAGGCACCTTCTTTGTGGTGTTCTCGGCTCTATCGTCTGGCTACATCTTCTGGGCGATGCTAGTCTGGAGGTTCTTCTCATATTATGTATATATTATCGCCGGACCGATCATCTATTTCATTATGCATTTAGAGAGAAAGCGTGGTAAAATAGTCTGATGTTAAAACTCTTTCGTTTCTTGAAACCCTACTGGTGGCAGGTCGTGATACTACTTCTTTCTACTGCTTTGCAGGTTTATACGACTTTGCGGTTGCCGGCGCTGATGGCCGAGATTATTAATGATGGTATCGTACCTGGCAATACTGATTATATCTGGATGACTGGTTTACGTATGATTGGGCTCACTTTGGTGTCGGCGCTAGCTTCGCTTATCTCAAGCTATTTTGCGGCGAGAGTAGGGACAAGCTATGCACGCGATATCAGACGCGCGGTGTTTGTGAAGATCCTTCATTTTAATCTTTTGGATCTAAAGGAATTTAGTACGGCATCACTACTAACTCGAACCACCAACGACGTCAATCAGGTGCAAATGGTGACCATTATGATGTTGTCTATAATGCTACGGTCTCCTCTCTTTTTGGTGATCTCTGTAGTGATGGCAATACAGACGGCGCCAGAGATGTCCTGGATCATCTGGGTCGGGGCAGCGGCGATATTGGGCTCTGCTATTATGATCATGTCGCTTGTAATGCCGAAGTTTAAAGTCTTCCAGGATTTGATCGACAAGGTTACATTGATCACGCGCGAGAATCTGACTGGGCTTAAGGTGGTAAGAGCTTTTGATAATGAGAAGCTAGAGAAAGAGAAGTTTGTAAAAAATAACGATAAGCTAACCAAGCTCCTTATCTATATCGATAAGATATTGGAGCTGCAAAATCCATTGATCAATATTATCTTCAATGGCACGACACTTCTTTGCTCATGGGTAGGTATTTCTCTACTAAGTAAAGATTTTGCTTATCTTGGCAATATGACAGCCTTTGCTCAGTATGTGACTTTCGTGATGATGTCGTTTTTGATGATGTCGATGATGTTTGTGATGCTGCCACGGGCCAATGTGTCGGCGCACCGTATCAACGAGGTATTGAAGACAAAAAATAAAGTTGATTGGCTTGATGAGACTGAAGGTGTACCAGATAAGGTGGCGTCCGTAGAGTTTCGCAATGTAGATTTTTGCTATCCTGAGGCGAGTGAGAAGGTACTTGATAACTTATCTTTCGTGGCTAAGGCTGGTGAGACCACGGCATTTATTGGGTCGACCGGCTCTGGGAAGTCTACTCTAGTGAATCTAGTGCCAAGATTTTATGAAGCAACGAGTGGAGAGGTCCTAGTCAATGGTTTGTCTGTAAAAAAATACAGCAAAAAAGACCTGATCCGACGAATTGGCTTTGTACCTCAGCGTGGGGTATTGTTTGCGGGGACAATCAAATCCAATATTAAGTTTGGCGCACCTAATGCGTCGGATGAGCAGATGAGAAAGGCTGCACGCATTGCACAGGCGGAGAATTTTATCGAGAGGCTACCTGATAAATATAATGCACATGTGGCGCAGGGTGGCACCAATGTATCGGGCGGCCAAAAACAAAGGCTTTCTATTGCGCGGGCGATCTGCAAAAATCCGGATATCTTCGTGTTCGACGATGCTTTTTCGGCACTTGATATGAAGACGGATGCAAGGCTTCGTGAAGCTTTGCATGAGGTGACGGAATCAGCAGTGGTCCTGATCGTGGCGCAACGCGTCTCGACCATTAAGGATGCAGATCAAATCGTAGTATTAGATAGTGGCCATGTAGTAGGAAAAGGCAAACATTTGGAACTGATGAAAAACTGTAAAGTGTATCAAGAGATAGTCAGGTCACAGTTCTCAGAAAAAGAATATGTGGCTGAAATGAAGAAAGCGGGGAGGGCTAAAAATGGTTAAAGCGAAGGACAATAAAAAGCAGAAGACGCTTAAAACTCAGGCGCAGACAAAGGGAACGACCACCAGACGCAAGAAGGCAGACAAGGGCATGTGGCAATCTTTCAAAGTATTTCTAAAATCAATCCGGGGCTATCGTATCCCGATCGTATCAGCCGTACTTTTGACTGTAGGCTCAGCAGTGTTTGGATTGTTTATCCCGAAGATCCTAGGCGATATGACTACCATCGCGGTCAATTCCTATCCAGACCTAGATTGGACGGCACTAGGCGAGAAGGCCGTGCTCGCGATTACTTTATTTATCATTTCGGCAATACTCAACTACGCGCAGGCCTATATACTGGCAATCGTTTCAGCCAAATACACTAAAGAGATGCGCGAGAAGATCCTAGACAAGATATTCAGATTGCCAATCTCGTACTTTGACAAACATCAGTATGGTGATACTTTGTCAAGAATGTCGAATGATGTAGATGTGCTGACAACTTCAATGTCGCAAGAGATTGCGGATGTATCATTGTCACTAACGACTTTGGTCGGGGTGATGATACTGATGCTAACTATCTCTGTGCCGTTGTCTCTGATCTCATTTGTGGTGGTGCCTGCTTCTGTGATAGTGGTGGGGAGGATCATGCGGTACGCTCAGAAATACTTCCGCGAACAACAGAATACACTTGGCGTCTTGAACAGCGAGATTGAAGAAGATTACGCTGGTGAGATCGTGATCAAATCAAATTCTTACGAGGAATCTGCCATGGAAGAGTTTGATAAGATCAACGGCAAGCTTACTACTGTGGCAAGACGCGCACAAGTTTATTCGTCCTTATCATTCCCAGTGACGCATATCTTTACTAATCTCGGCTACGTGGCGGTTTGTGCGCTAGGCGGTATATTTGTAGTGCAGGGCCAGATCTCGATCGGTGATATTCAAGCCTTTGTGCAATACGTATCGAGATTCAACCGGCCGATTACTGAGATTGCTTCTACCACCTCTACCTTGCAGGCTTTACTTGCGGCGTCAGAACGAGTGTTTGAATTCTTGAACGAGCCGGAAGAATCCCCGGACCCATCGCCAGCTCGTACTATTGACAAAGTGCGTGGCGAAGTGGAATTTCATAATGTAAACTTTGGCTATCTACCTGGCAGGCCGGTGATCCGTGACTTTTCGGTAAAAGTAGAGCCGGGTATGAAGGTAGCGATCGTGGGGCCTACCGGAGCAGGCAAGACTACCTTGATCAATCTTCTGATGAGATTTTATGATGTGGATTCTGGCTATATCACGATCGACGGAGTACCGACGGGCGAGATGCAGCGCGCCGATGTCAGGAAATTGTTTGGTATGGTACTCCAAGACACTTGGCTTTTCTCTGGGACGGTCGAAGAGAATCTGCGCTATGGGCGCCTATCGGCGACACTTCAAGATATCAAAAAAGCAGCTACTTCGGCTAATGTTAGCCATATCATTGAGGCTCTACCGAAAGGATATCATTCTATGATCAGTGAAGATTCAGATAATATCTCTGCAGGAGAGAAACAGCTGATCACGATCGCGCGGGCGATGGTAGCAGATCCACCGATGATGATATTAGATGAGGCAACTTCGAATGTAGATACGCGTACAGAACAATTAATCCAGGAATCATTTGAGAAGCTGACTCACGGGCGAACGTCTTTTGTGATTGCGCATAGGCTCTCCACAATCCGCAATTCGGACTTGATCCTTGTGATGCGCGATGGGGCAGTAGTAGAACAAGGTAATCACGAGGAGCTCTTAAAGCTAGGTGGCTTCTATGCAGAATTATATAATTCGCAGTTTGCGGAGGGGTAAGATTAGGAGAAAGATAGGTGCGGAGCGTCTAGGTGCCAGCGACGCAACGCACCATCCTCCCGCTGTACTTGTAGTCGTAGCTCGTGCCTGGGTCGACGTAGCTACTGCTGAAGCTCATGTAGTAAGCGTAGCTACTATTGTATCCAGAAGCGGACCAATAGCGCCCGTACGAGCTACGGGTGCCGACCGAGCTACCGTACACGCCGCCGGAATAGACGAAGTTATTTGGGTATGAACGTAGGTTGTTACTTGCAGTAGAATCAGTAGAATTAGTAGCACCAGCATTTAAGGCTGTATTTAGGGCATAATATTCACCAGTGGTATTACCAGTTGGAAGATGCCAGCCAGCGGGACAGATGTCACCTAGGGCAGTGTAACTAGAACCGTAGGAACTACCATATTTACCATGACCTCCTGTAGCAGAATACCAGTTGTAATAGTTGCCGTAACTATAGACGTTACTTGATGCAGAGTAGCCTGATGCGGTGTTACTAGTGAAGAGAGTAGTATTATTTGTGGCTAGCATAGACTGATTATCACAGGCAGAGGAGTTAGATGTACACCAAGCAGTATCTGGGTTAGTAGAAGTAGGATCTGAAGTAGCAGAGAGATGGTTAGAAGTAGTGAGAGTATCTTGTTGGTTTAAATAGTACCAAGAGTTGTTTAGTGGCAGGGATGGGTTGTGGGTGTTAGTACTAGATAGTTCTATGTCGTTATTACTACTGTCTTTGTCTGCTAGTCTTAAGTTTTCTATCATCCAACATTTGTTGTCAGCGAGTTTAGCTACGGCATAGACATTGTTATCCCTAGAATCTTTAAGAGCAGTGACACTTCCTTGGCTTAGGCTAGAACATCCATTCCAGTTCTGGAGATCACCAGCAGAGGGAACCCAGATGGCGTAGAGGGAGAGACCGCTAGATTCTATGTCACTTGGAGCCGTAATGGTTTGGTTAGGGCCATAGTTAGTGCCTGAGTAATCATATGAAGTATTCCAACCAGCAAAGCCATAACCTGGTTTTTTGAAGTTACTGGCCCAGAGAGTGACGCCACTTGTAAGTTCAAAACTTGTAGGAGTTTGTATCCCCATCTCCCCTTCAGTAGGAGTAAGGGAATTTACATTATAGCAGATCTTACCTGCAGG
>JAZQBP010000041.1:0-12070 GCA_045545815.1 Candidatus Nanosyncoccus sp.
CCATGCAGTGTCTTTTGTGGAAGTAGGTAAAAGTCTTGACGAGATCGTCACTACAAATAGTAACGCTAGTACTAATTCTACTCCTACACAAGTGAACTTTAGCTTAAGCGGCTCACGCAGTGTTGCTGATGTTACTACAGGGAAGAACCAAAAAACAGCCTCCGCTATAGTACCATATAACTACGAGACGGATACAGAGATCACGACGGAGGACGATGCTATCCTATATGCTGGTGAGACTTTTTCAGTAGATTATAGTTATATCATTAAGCCAAGGAACAACCCTGAAACAATGAATGCTGGCGATAGGGATTACGCCACTACGGTTGGCAATCCAACATGGAAAATAGCTATGCGGATAGAAAATGGGGGAGGCGCTTGGGAAACTGCTACTTATGACACAAAGAACAGTAATAACAAGGGCGAGTTTTCTATTGTTAGTAATGAGCAGATGTTTAATGGTCGCACGGTATCTCTTAATACTAGTGTAGTTATTCCTGATGTTTCAGCTGGCACAAGAGTCTGCTTCAAATCCATCATCACGCCTGCAACTAGTGGAGGATATACGAGTATAGATCCTAATGGTGATGGTAAGGAGAAGACTTCTTCAGAGAAGTGTTTCACTGTAGCTAAGAGACCAAGTATTCAGGTCTGGGGAGGTAATATATACACCCAGAATCCAATCGTGACAGGCTCTAGTACTAAATCTCATATAGAGGGTTTTACTGAGTTCAAAATAGAGGATAAGAAGATTAAACGAGTCTTTGGCTCCTGGGGTGAGCTTGGCGTAATCGCGGGCAAAGTAGTAAGTGGATTTGGTAGCGGGGCGAGTACTGGTTTTGCTGCAAATAATGATGGCAATCTGTCACCAAACCAGTCTAGCAATATAGTATCTAACACTGACCCAGGTGGTAGTGATCGTACAAATTTCTGTTTACGTAGTCAGTTAACATTTGCCAATAAATGTAATGAGGGTAAAGTAGGTGGAGTTGGCAATACTACAGCTTCTGGTAATGCGCAGAATGATAAATCTAAAGTCATAGAAAAGATAGCAGCTGGAGACCATACAGAGCTAGCCAGTAATACCATTGCAGTAAATGATAGTCTAGCTGAATATACATATGGCAGAGAGGATCTGACTATCCAATGTTCTGGTGATTGTAGTGTAGGAAGTGGTATCAAGATGATCCGTACGGATAAGGACATCACTATTAATAGCAATATCATCTATACAGGTAGATATACTGAACTTAGCAAGATACCAAAGGTAGTGATCTATGCTAATAAAGTAAATGTCTCTTGTGGTGTTACACATATTGATGCTTTGATTATTGCGGATCGTACGGTAGATACTTGTCCGGATAGTACTGGTAAAAAGATCAATGAAAGAAAGAACTCTAATCAGTTAGTCGTGAATGGAGCTATCATTGCCAGTAAACTAGCTGCACATCGTACCTATGGTGCTGCTACTGGCACTAACTCTATCGTTCCAGCTGAGATCATTAACTTTGATCCATCACTATACATGTGGGGAGGTGATGATAAAGAAGATGAGGGAGATGGTGACGGGAATGACTCTGAGACTGGGGCTAATAGTCTAAATGTGACTTATATACGTGAACTAGCGCCGAGGAAATAGGTTCCCGGAAAGAGGTTCACCCTTGATTAATCTGCAATTTTGTGCTATAATATTTATACTATACCATAAAGGAGGGTTAAACTATGGTTGCACGTTCAATTAAAAATCGCTATGCTAAGATATTTGAGCGAACGATGAATCTCTGGGAAAGGTACGGGGAAGAATACCGTACGATACTTAAAGATTACTATCATTTGCTTGAAGAAAAGAGAAGGCTAAATATTAGACCCCTTGACAAGATCAAGGAAAGTACCATTAGGGAATTCCCAGTGATAAGCTTTCTCTATTTCGACGACTATCGTTCGGCGGAAGAATATCTGCTCAGTCTGAATTCTTCCCAGCTAGTGGATGTAATGACTGATGTTGATCTGTACGTAGATAGCAAGATTCGTCGTGATCTGCTTGCCCGCATCTTTGATTACAAATACGTAATCCGCACAAAGGATGTACGTAAATCAAAATACGCAATGAGCCCTGATGCATGTGGCAGTGGTAGGCGTGATAGTCACCACCGTATTGGTCAAGAAACAGACAGATAGCGTTTTGATGGGAGCCCTAGTGGCTCCCTGTTGCATTTTTGGCTTATATTTGTTATAATACTGTAAGTTAAATAACCGTGGGAGGGTGAACCCGTTATTACCACAGAAAGGAATTATTATGGCCGAAGAAGAGGTCAAAAACTTAGAAAAAGTTGAAGCCACTGACGAAGTAGCTGAGATTGAGAAAACTACGACTGAAGAGTCTGAGACTTACGCAAAGTCTGGTAAGAAGTCGAAAAAACATATCGAAGAAGTAAAAGCTGAAGAAGAGCGCCAGGCTCGTAAGGCTGAGCGTGCTGCCAAAGAGGCTGCTGATGCCGAGAAACCAAAAGGTGCAGCTCCAGTAACACGTCCTCGTATCGAGCGCCGTGGTCGTAAATATCAGGAGGCTGCTAAGTTGATCGATAAGAACAAATCTTATAGTCTTACTGAGGCGATTAATCTTGCTATCAAGGCAAGTCCAGCCAAATTTGATGCTACTGTTGAAGTGCATGCTAGACTCGGCGTAGATCCACGCCAAGCAGATCAGAATATCCGTACTACCATGGTACTTCCTCATGGTAACGGTAAGTCTGTGCGTGTAGCTGTATTTGCTCCGCTAGATGTTTGTAAGGCTGCTAAGGCCGCTGGTGCTGATATCGCAGAAGATGAAGAATTCTTGAAACAACTTGAGAAGGGAACGATCGATTTCGACGTACTGATCTCGACTCCACAATACATGCCAAAGCTCGGTAAATATGCACGTCTACTTGGTCCTAAGGGTTTGATGCCAAATCCCAAGGCTGGCACTGTAACTATGGATGTTGAAAAGGCTGTTAAAGAATCAAAGGCTGGTAAGGTTGAATACCGCGTAGATAAGCAGGCTATCGTACACATCGGTGTAGGCAAAGTATCGTTTGGCGCCGATAAGTTGGTCGAGAATGCTGATGCTTTCTTTAATTCACTTAAAGCTCAGAAACCGGCTTCGCTTAAAGGTAGCTATGTGAAGTCTGTGTTTATTACGACTACAATGGGTCCTTCGATCCAACTTGAGAACATCTATAATTAAAAATAGCCCTTCGGGGCTATTTTTTGATGTATTTCCTTGCAAAGCTATAATTATGATATAATTAAGCTTATGGAAATGATTCAAAACCTTGAAACATATCAGCTTATAATCTTTATCGCACTTGGGTTGGCTGTGTTATTCTTTGGGTATCGCATTAAGAAGATTGCATTCTTTATTATCTGGTTCCTACTTGGTTTTAATTTGATACGATTTTTGTTGCCGACCATCAATCAAATGGTTCCGCAGATCAGTGGTGATGCCTTGTATCAAAACCTACTGCCGATTGCTGGGGGTATACTTCTAGCTATGATGGGTTTTTCGATCGAAAAGTTATGTGTGGGTGGAATATGTTTTGTTTTGGTGATGATGGCGACGGTTCAATATTTTGGGACTGAGATGTCTACTCTTGTCGTAGGTGGCGTTGTAGGTATTTTTGCGGCTGGTGCAGCGGTAGCATTAATGAAGCCAGCCACGATTATCGCCACTGCTGCAGCTGGTTCGTATGCCTTGACCTTGTCCATTTTTGCCTTTTTCGGAGATAAGATTGACTTTGTGGCATTTTATTGGCCGATTTTGATCGGGATTGCGGCCGTTGGTGCGATATTCCAATACTATACAACCAAAAGAGTTGCTTGATTTTAGTATACTAGTGTGATATAATTATCTGAGTTACCAAAGACAGTGGCGAGGGAAACCTTTAATCATGCCACCGAGGCAAATCTTGTATTTATTTGGTGACGTAGATTAACAAACTGGCTATTATTTTTAAATATCAACGTTAATAACCAAGGGAACTTTTTATGGCTATTAGTAAGCAAAAAAAGAACACATTGGTTGCTGATTTGACTGAGCTTCTTTCAGGTGCGAAGACAGTGGTCTTCGCAAAGTATCAAGGCTTGACCGTGGCAGAACTTCAGGAGCTTCGAAAAGCTGCTCGTGAATCCGGCGTAAAGATCAAGGTCGTGAAGAACCGTTTGGTCCGCGTAGCGATGGGTCAGATCGCTGTCTATAAAGACACTGACACTACTGGTCTCACTGGACAATTGCTTTATGCAATCTCCGACGACGACGAAGTAGCGCCAGCTAAGGTCTTAGCGGAGTTCGCCAAAAAGCACAAGGCACTTGATCTTGCCGGCGGTTTCAATGATCTCGGCAGTGCTTTGTCTGAAGAAGATGTTAAGGCTCTAGCAGCAATGCCGACCAAGAACGAGATGATTGCTCAGGTTGTGGCACAGCTGTTGTCGCCAATGAACGACAGCATTTCAGGTCTTGCTGGTGGACTTTCGGGTATTGTATCCGGACTTGAAGCACACGCAAATTAGTAACTATCTTAATTAGAAAGGAATATCATGGCTACAGATATTAAGAAATTAGCTGAGGAATTGGTAAAACTTACCGTTCTCGAAGTAAATGAACTAAAGAATGTACTTAAAGATGAGTACGGCATTGAGCCGGCAGCTGCTGCAGTAGCAGTCGCAGCTGGTCCAGCTGCTGGTGGCGAAGCTGCCGCTGATGAAGGTAAAAGCGAATACGACGTAGTCCTTAAAGATGCTGGTTCACAGAAGATTGCTGTGATCAAGGCCGTTAAGGAAGCTACTGGTCTTGGTCTTGGTGAGGCTAAGGCTATCGTCGATGGCGCACCTGCTACCGTAAAGGAAAAGGTCGCTAAGGCTGATGCTGAAGAAATGAAGAAGGCTCTCGAAGAGGCTGGTGCTACTGTTGAGCTCGCCTAAGAGAATTACAGTATGTATTTAAATAGTCAGTTTGTCACAAAAACCGCCTAGAAGTAGGCGGTTTTTGGTGTATAATGATTATATGAACAGTTTTGACTATTTAGGTGAGGGAGAGGTATATCTTGATTCGGCGTGCCAGTCGCTCCGTCCGCGTCCGGTGATAGATGCCATTAATTCTTATTATACGGAGCATAATTCTTGCGGTGAGCGAGTGAAATATAAGTGGGGTGTAGAAACAGACGAAAAGGTAGAGGCTACTAGAGATAAAGTATTGAAATTCTTAAAGTTGTCTAGTCGTAAATACACTGTGTCTTTCACTCTTAACACTACTTATGGTATCAATTTGATTTTATCACAACTTGATGCTGGTCATTTTTCGAAGATCATGACAAGTGAAATTGAGCACAATTCACCTTTCTTATCTTCAATGGCTTTTCACGACAGAACTGGGTTGCCTCGTGAAGTGATCGTGCGCGAGGAGGATGGCTCTATCGATATCGATGCTTACGATTTTGATAAGGCTGTAGTCGTAGTTAATTGTGCCTCGAACTTTGACGGTCGTAAACTCGGTAATATTAGGGAACTCACCAAGGCAGTGCATAAGGCTGGCGGTATTATCATAATCGACGCTGCCCAGGCAATGGCCCATTCGAGCGATATAATCCGTGGGGTCGAAGTGGACGCGATCTGCTTCTCGGCACATAAGTTGTATGCACCTTCGCTTGGCGTGATTGTATGGCGGGATGATCTGGCCGACAAAATGGAAGTGGGATTTGTAGGTGGTGGAATGGTTGATGATGTCCAGAAAGAATCATATCTTTTATCCGCAGAAGGGAAGGAACATCGCTATTCTAGATTTGAAGCTGGTTTACAGGCATGGGGCGAGATTGTGGGATTAGGAGCCGCCCTAGATTGGTATAATAAATTACCTAAAAGTGCCTGGAAAAACTTAGAATCTAATACTAAAGAGTTATTTGATTTCTTATCAAGTTCTGACAAGGTTCATATGGTCAATTCCGAGGCCAACCCAACAATGTCCTTTTATGTGGAGGGGATGGATTCTCATATGCTCGGCTCGGCTCTTTCGCGTGAAAATATCATGGCCAGGACGGGATATTTCTGTGCGCATTACTATCTAGACCACGTGCTTGGGTTGCCGCCACTAATCCGTTTTTCGCTAGGCCTTCATAACCGTGCCTCGGACATTGAAAAAGTCAAACAAGTAATGGGAGGTATTTTATAATATGGTTTGTATTGCTGCTTTTATCATCTTGGCAATAGTTGGTGTTTTTGTGGCTCTCGCCTCAATCTTCCGGCCTAAATTATGGAAATCATATACTAAGGCCCTACGTAAAGCCTGGGGGTGTCTCTGGAAAAAGGTACGCTTGCAAAAGTGCGAAACAGGGTTTAAGGATGATGTAAAAAATACATTACTTAGCCGCGTGATGCTTAAGCATCCTAAATGGGTCAAGCCACTTTCTATCGTGATCGAGGTAGTGTCAATCTTAATAGTATTGGTCGTGATCTGGGCGATCCTTACCGCAATCAAATCTTTGCTAGCGATATGGGCACTCGGCTCTTGCAATGTGACTAAGCCATCGGCTTGCTCGCTTGGGGCTGAGGTTTGTTCTATTGATGAAGCTGAGCCAAGTAATCCGCTTGAAGCAACTGGGCGTTGGTTTACGGAATGGGGCGAGATATTTGAGGCAATTCCGGATAAATTCAAGACCTACAACCCAGACGATTACAATTTCAATTGCATAAATATCAACAGTGGTTCGTCTGATGATGCGCCGATTGTAGTAGATATCTTTGATCCGGGGTGCTCGGTATGCATGATGTCATACCGCAACCAGAAACAGGCTGGGTTTTTTGATGATCACAATGTAAGATTGGTGCCGTTTGCAATCCAGGATGCGGAGGGGAATTATAAGTTTAAAAACTCTGGCATTATAGTGCGCTATCTATTTGCCGCTGAACAATTCCGCTCTGGCTTAGCGCTTGAGATTATTGATAAGATCTTTACGGGCAAGAACAGTGAGGGCATCTCATACCAGAATAAATTTAACGAGGATTATTCAAATGAAGAAGCTGAATCTAAGATCAAGAGTTGGTTAAGTGCCACCGGTCTAGACAAGGATGCATTGCACGAGATTGAGAAGATTGCTAAATACCCAGAGATTACCGACAAAATGAACGAGAACCGCTCTATTATTGAGGATAATTTAAAGGTTAAGGGTATACCGACAATACTGATCGACGGCAAGCGAGAGACTGGCCTATGGAAAGCCGAGTAGTTTAATTTGCTTATGTTATTTATGTAAAATTTACAACATTATTAACGCGACCGATGTAAATCTAGTGGAAAACTTTGGTGACTTATTCTTGACTTTATTTCTGTTGTGATATATTATAATAATAATACTATACATTAGACAGGATGCGAGGTGATGTCTGAAATACCAGAAAAACAAATAAAAAGATTGAGGAGTCTGCTTTCTGAGGCAGAGACCAATCTATCAGCAGCCAAAGAGCTTTTAATATCGATTTTAGGTGATGGAGATACTATTGCTACTCCGCGTGAAACTGTGATTTCCAGTCCAGAAGGAAGAGTGATCGAGGGAATCTTCGATGGGCAGATTATGATCGGTCCAGATGGGAAGAACTATCCTGTACCAGCCAACTATGCTTCTAAATCTAAGTTGGTTGAAGGTGATATTATGAAGCTAACGATTACCGAGGAGGGTAAATTCCTTTACAAACAGATTGGTCCTGTAGAGCGAAAGACTGTGATTGGTACTCTTACTCATCATGATGACAAGTATTTTGTTGAAGTTGCCGGCAAGGAATATCAGATCTTATACGCTTCTGTGACCTACTTCCATCTACGCGAGGGTTCGCAGGTTTCGGTGACAATACCAGCAAAAAACGATGAAGCTACTTGGGCGGCGGTCGAAGCAGCTCTCTAGTCTTACAGTTAATCCCCGGGAGCATTACTCCCGGTTTTTTATTGTGATATAATAATAGGTAGTGAAAAACCTATATAGGAGATACCGGCCACTGAGTCTTAGCGAGGTCGTGGGGCAAGAGCAAGTCACTAAGACATTAGAAAAATCCTTGGCTCAAGGTAAGATTGGGCATGCGTATCTATTTGTAGGACCTAGAGGGTGCGGAAAGACAAGTGTGGCAAGAATCTTGGCACATGCTGTAAATGACTTTGACTATGATCTTGAAGATGAATATGTTGACATCATCGAGATTGATGGCGCTTCTAACCGTGGTATTGATAATATCCGCGAATTGCGTGAGAAGGTCGCGATAGCGCCAACTGTAGGCAAATATAAGGTTTATATTATCGATGAGGTCCACATGTTGACTAAAGAAGCTTTTAATGCGCTACTTAAGACTCTTGAAGAGCCACCCGCACACGCCATTTTTATCATGGCAACCACTGATGCTTACAAGGTGCCAGTAACTATCACTTCTCGAGCTCAGACTTATACTTTTAAACTGGCTAGCCACAAGGTAATGTTTGATTTCTTGAAGAATGTGTGCGCCAACGAGAAGATTGCGATTGCCGACGAAGCCTTAGATGTGATCGTGAGACGGGGTGGAGGATCGTTTCGTGATTCACTTAGCCTACTTGATCAAATCTCCACATTGTCTGATGATAAGATAACAAAAGAAATGGTTGTGGCAGCGATGGGCCTACCTCAGGATGAGCAGATACATACCTTACTTCAAGCATACGAATCTGGTAATCTCTCGGTTATTTCTAGTTGCCTAAAAGATTTGCTATCGTCAGGTGTGAAAGCCGAGACCTTGACAGAAGAGCTGATCGAGCTCATTGTCGCAAACCCTCAACCAGGTCTGATGTCACTCCTGGCAAAATTGCCTGAAGTAAAGGCGCCCTATGCCGAAGCCAAGTTATTGGTAGCGTTGACTGACATCACTCATATGCCCAGCAGAACACCTTCTCGCTCCCTGAAACCATCTCCTAAGGTCCGACTAACCAGTAGCTCTAGTCAACCTATCGAATACAAAGATGCTCCTGCCTTCGCTGGTTTAGATACCAATGAAAATGAACACCCTGCAAGCGCTACTTTACCCAATATTAGTACTGATATCCCGTCTAGTAATTTTAATTGGCAAACTTTTGTAGACAAAGTACAGGAACTAAACGATGCGGTTTATTCGCAACTGATCAAGACCGAATATGATATTATTGGTAGTGATTTACACATCTATCCTGCAAAAAAGATCGTCAAAAATATCCTGTCGCGCGACAACAATAAACGCATCTTAGTCGAAGCGGCAGATGGAATGACAATTGTAATCCATGATATTGATGAACGGCCAATGGGCGTAAAGAAAGACGAGACTTTGGATAAAATTTCTGCTATAATGGGTGGAGAGGTACAAAACGATGGAGGAGGTAACCCATTCAAATAAGAGCGGTCGCACACCGCCACAGGATATCGTAGCTGAGAAATCTTTGCTCGGTGCGATTATGATTTCTGATGGTGTAATGCCGGAGATTTTGACCATCTTACGTGGTAGAGATTTTTATGAGAAACGACATGAGATTATCTTTAATGCGATGGCCCGTCTATATGACCAGCACCGCCCGATTGATTTGCTGACGCTTACTGCCGAACTCCGCAAAACCAAATCACTTAAAGATGTCGGTGGTGCAGAATACCTTACCGAGCTTTCTAATTTTGTACCAGCTGCTTCACATGCCAAAGCATATGCTGAGATTATCGAGAAGGCTTCAGTACGACGCAGATTAATTCAAGCTGGCACTAGTATTGCCAACAAGGCTTTTGAAGATGATGCTGAAGTTGATAATCTGATCGGTGCTGCCGAGAAGGATCTATTCGAGGTCTCTGATAAGATCATTAAAAGCGATTATGTAGCTATGGATGAGTTACTGGCGGATGCTTTTGATCGCATTGAGGAACTCCACAAGAACAAGGGTGCCCTGCGTGGGCTTAAGACTGGCTTTCGTGATCTAGATAAGAAAACAGCTGGCTTTCAGAAAGGCGACTTAGTCATCATCGGTGCTCGCCCGGCAATGGGTAAAACAACCTTTGCGCAGAATTTGGCGTATAATATCGCTAGTATCAATAACAAAGGCGTACTTTTCTTCTCGATGGAGATGGCGGCTAATGAGATTATCGATCGTATGATCTCTGATGTCTCTGGGGTAGATAACTGGAAAATGCGCACGGGTAATCTAACAGACGAGGAATTTCAGAAGATCGGTGACGCACTGGGCGAGATGGACGAGATTCCTATTTATATCGATGATACAAGCTCAATGACTATTGTTGAGCTACGTAATAAAGCCAGGCGGGCTATGCACGACCACGATATTGGCGTAGTGATCGTTGATTACCTACAATTGATCAGTGGTACAGATCGTTATGCAGGGAATCGCGTACAGGAAGTCACAGAGATCTCACGTGGCCTGAAGATCCTAGCTCGTGAGCTCGAGATTCCAGTGATAGCGCTAGCTCAGCTCTCTCGTAATGTCACCGGGCGCGAGGATCCAAGGCCTGTACTATCAGATCTACGCGAATCAGGTTCGATTGAGCAGGATGCCGACCTTGTGATGTTCTTACATCGTCCAGATTACTACCGCCAAAATGACGACAATTATGAAGAAACTCATATCACCGAGTTGATTGTTGCGAAGCACCGACATGGCGCAGTGGGCAAGATCGAATTATATTTCCACCCAGAGCTGCTCAGATTTATGTCGCTCGACAAAGAACACTAGCCTGTGTTATAATACTTATGTGAAGAAAATAATAATTTCTAAACTTTTTTTATATAGGTATCGATTCGTCATCGGCTATATTATATTAGGCTTAGCATTTGCATTTCTACTCTTCTTGTTGCCGAGGACCGCGCAGACTGGCCTTTCGGAAGCAGAGATAAATTCAGCTACCAGTTCATATTATCTTGGACGAAACGGCATTTTAAACGGCGATCTAGTAGATCTACCTTATAGAGTGTTACAAAAGTATTCGATCATGTGGTTGGGGCTCTCGAGTTTCGCCATCAAGCTTCCAAGTATAATTGTTGGTCTGATTTTGGGACTACTCTTCATTCTACTACTCAACAGATGGTTTAAAAGCAATGTATCATTACTTGCCTCATGTCTTATCGTGCTCTCGACGCCATTCCTCTTCTTGGCTGGTTCTGGTACCCCTCTTATCATGATCGTCTTTTGGCCGACACTACTTCTTTGGATCGGTTCAAAGATTCAAGGCGAAAAGCGCCCTAAGCCGCTCTATTCATTCGTTTTTGCCATAGCTTTACTTCTGTCTATCTTCACGCCATATATGGTGTATTTTGCCCTCTTCTGTGTGATATTTGTATTGATTCAACCTCACTTACGATTCATTGTAAAAAACCTACCAAAGTTACCGCTCGCTCTTATCTCTTTGTTGGTGCTTGGTGGTTTTGCGATGCTAGGCATCAGTATCTATAATCACCCTGGCACAGTTATGGAGCTACTTTTTGCGGATGGGTTTACAATCCAGCAGTTTTTGCCCAATATCGCCAAAGGGTTCGCGCCGGTCTTTTCGTGGCACAATAGCCTGGAGGGCGTGTTCCTGTCGCCACTAGTCAGCCTTCCGACTTTTGCTCTGGCTCTAATCGGTCTCTTTTCGACCACGCGAGGATTCTTTGCTTCTCGTAATTCAATTGCTTCTATTCTGATAATCTTCTGTCTTCTGATAACTGGTTTCAACCCAGACGCTGTAGTTTTCTTCATTTTGCCTTTCTCGATTCTGATCGCCCACGGCCTCAAGTACTTGCTTGAAAAGTGGTATGGCTTATTCCCTGAAAATCCATACGCAAGGATTTTTGCCTTGGTGCCACTTACTATCTTGTTCGGGATCATGATCATACCTAGCCTGCTTCAATACGTTAATGGGTATCGTTATAACCCTAAAGTAGCAACACAATTCAACTATAACCTTACGACTATCCGAGACAATTCACTTGAAGGAAAATTGGTGGTCAATGAACACTTAGATTTCTACAAGATACTGGAAGAGTCTACTAATCTGGTTGTAAGTGATAATTATGAGCCAGG
>JAZQBP010000042.1:0-38281 GCA_045545815.1 Candidatus Nanosyncoccus sp.
GTAATCAGATTATTGCAGAAACGCTACTTTCTAAAAACCCAGTTGATGACTACAAAATTCACTGTTTTCGCGATGACAATGGTAAACTCCGACAAATCATTGAAGTACTATGGGGGCCAAAATCTTCCCGCCACAAAAAAATGTACGATATACATTGGAAACCTCTTCCATATTATTTTAGTCTTCCACCAGAAAAACGAAATATTCCCAAACCTAAACACCTGAAAAAGATGCTTTTTCTCGCCGATAAGCTTTCCGAAGATTTTAGTTATGTAAGAGTTGACTTTTATCTAATTGATGACCAAATATATTTTGGAGAACTGACCTTTATTCCTACTGCCGGATTTGGAAAATTTAATCCTCCTAAGTACGATCGAATTTGGGGAAGTTGGATAAGTAATTCATTCATAAAGGAGGATACTCATGCCTAAAGAAACAAAACCAGTTAAGTATGCCCTATGGACTGGAGGATGGGATTCAACTTTTATGGTTATTCGATTGCTCCGACAAGGAAACACTGTACAACCAATCTACATTGTCGATAGCAATCGTGCCAGCATTCAATTTGAAAGAAAAGCAATGGCCAAACTCCGCAAATCTATGGCTAAATATAATTACTGGAAAGGAGAATTGCTCCCAACAGAAATAGTTAAAATAGAAGAGATACCAGAAAATTCTAAAATTTCAGAAACATGGAAAAAAGTCAATGCCGACACCCAATTAGGCATCCAACATGAATGGCTAGCCCGATACGCGGCATGGAAAAACCGCGATCTTTATCTTGGCCATGAGAAAGGTATATCCGAAAATGGACACATGACAAGAACTCTAAATAAGTATGTTTCACTTATAAAAAATGAAGACGGAGTCTTTGTAGTCGATAAAAACAGATCCACTCAAGAAGGAATCGTGCTACTCGGACATATGTTATTTCCTATTATGGATTGCCTCGAAACAGATATGTTAAAAATAATAAACTCTTGGCACCTACAAGATGTAATGAAAGATATTTGGTTTTGTCACACCCCAACGAAAAATGGTAAACCCTGTGGAAAATGTCATCCTTGCCGTATTAAGTATGATTCTGGAATGGGTTTTCTCCTACCTCGCAAAGAACTATGGCGTTTTCGTATCAAAAAAATACAACAACGCATCTCTAGTCTATTTAACTAATATGGTATAATTACGATATGGGTAAAAGGCTTTGTGTTTATACTTGTATTACTGGAGATTATGATGATCTCCACGAGATAAAAAACCCTGAAAAAAATATTGATTATATTTGTTTTACAAACAATCAGACCTTGAAATCCGCAACTTGGAAGATAATACAAATTCGTAATGAAGGTTTACCAAATCAACTTCTTTCACGAAAAATTAAAATACTTGGACATCCCCTTATTTCTAAAAACTATGACTTAAGTGTGTGGATGGATGCCTCAGTTGTATGGGATCAGTCTATTGAGGATTTTGTTAAATGTCACCTTAAAGAAAAGCCCTTTGCCGCTTTTAAACATCACGCCAGATCTAATATTCATGAGGAGGCTTTAGCTTGTCTTACATTTCGAAAAGATACAAAAGAAAACCTACTTTACACCATTAAATTCCTTGACAACTCAAACTTCCCAGACAATTTAGGTCTATATGAAATGACTGTCTTTATTAAGCAACATAATAATCCCATAGTAATCCAAGCTATGCACACTTGGTTTACTATGGTTTCAAATTACAGCAAACGCGATCAATTAAGTTTTATGTATGCACTTTGGCAAACAAATCTACCAGTAACCACCATCAATCTTAATATTTGGGACAACAAGTGGTTCCATAATGCCAAACATAGCATTTCGTCGCCACCACTTGACGCAATAGTTTGTTACCACGATTATAATTCATCAGATCAATTAGGTGATTATTATTCCTATACATATAACCGTCAAAATAACATATATTCATTCAGTACAACCATTCCAACTAATACTTCGACTATCAACATTAATCCTTTTAACACTATTGGGTTATTCTACAAAATAATCGCAACCCACCCTTCGTCAAGCAAGATCAGCGTACGTGGATCATTAGAGTATAACTCGGGTAATATTTCTTGTACTGAGTTCAATCTAATTCAGCTCAAAGGCAGCTTCAAGAAAGGTCAAAAACTATCCTTTTCAATGGAAACAAAAACCATCGACGAGCTACCAATTAATGACCTTCTAGATTGTTTTTGGCGTCAAAACAATACATTAATTTCACGCAATAATCAACTCTCTATAGACTTAAAAAGAGCCAATCAAGACAATAAAAAACTACAAAACGATCTTAGCAATATTCTCAATAGCAAGGGATGGCGTACGCTCAACAAATTACGCAATATTATGCATCCTTTTAAACAAACTAACTAAAATTAACTAGTGTTCATTTCTTTGCCAGCCTTATCTGTATAGCCTCAACCCTCTTAGCCTGCCCAGTAGTACCTGCCAACTCTCCGTTCTTCACCCATTGCATCCAACCAATATCTTGGACATGCACACGATATTCAACATCATATTTTTCCTTCAGTTCATCAGTAAGTTTTATATAAATAGCCTCAACCCTCTTAGCCTGCCCAGTGGTGCCTGCCAACTCTCCGTTCTTCACCCATTGCATCCATCCTACCCCTTCAACATGCGCGCGATATTCAATTGAACCAAGCGCAGCCATCTCGGTGGGCAACTTAATACGTATAGCCTCAACCCTCTTAGCCTGCCCAGTCGTGCCAGCGGTTATTCCGCCGCTCAACCATGCCATCCAACCCTTATCCTCCACGTGCGCCTGATATATTGGACCATAATCTTTTCTCATTAGTTTAATTTGAATAGCTTCTACTCTCAAAGATTTTCCCTCAGTACCCGCCAGCTCATCATTCTTAACCCATGCCATCCAACCTTTTCCCTGTACGTGCGCGCGATAATAAATATCATAATTCTTAGCCACATTACCAGTAAGTCTAATTTTAACTGCTTCAATTTTCTTTGACTTTCCCGTAGTCCCACTCGTTTCTCCATTAGTAACATAATCAGTCCATCCGATATCGGACACATGCGTACTATACTCAATCCCCCCATCCAACCCAGTAAGCTTCATCTGCAATGCTTCCATTCTCAACGCATACCCCGAGGTTCCAGCCATCGCTCCACCATCTACCCAATTCAACCAACCATAGTGCTCTATGTGGGTTCTATAAGTTAAGCCAGCCTCACTCTTTTCATTTGCTACACGATTTTTCTTCAATACAGTACTTAAGGCTGGATACCCATCACTCGTTATCCCTCCAAACCAATCCTGGAAGTAGAGATAGAAATTTCTGTTTCCGTACGCGCCACACGAAGCCGTACCATATCCAGCCGCCAATGCTCCAGCGTTTGGTTGATATGGAGTATAGCGATAAAGCGCTGATGTCGCTAGTGATCTAATATTTACCACCGACCCGCCACAAGCTGCATTCGGATTATATTGTACATAGTTATTACCTAGTGGATAGTTTGTCCAGCCTCCATCCAGCACTGTTCTAAACATTGCCGCCGCATTTCTTACCTGATTCTTAAAACCATAATACTTAGATGAACAGGCCGCTGTGTCTGGGCAACCATACCCTGTCGCTTTACGATAATCTCCATTATTCGGAATCGGATCAGTGATTAAAGAAGTCTCTTTCTGCAACAGCACGATCAAAACCTGCGGATTAATCTTGTAATCCTGCGCGGCCCGATAGATAATATGCGCCGCCGACTGCCCCGTGCCAATTACCTCACCATCACCAAATCGTTCTTCGGATAGACACACAAAATGTCCATTACTCCAGTGCCATTTATACTTTGAATTAGCTGACA
Organism: Candidatus Nanosyncoccus sp.; assembly: GCA_045545815.1. Taxonomy (GTDB): domain Bacteria; phylum Patescibacteriota; class Saccharimonadia; order Saccharimonadales; family Saccharimonadaceae; genus Nanosyncoccus. The sequence goes on from JAZQBP010000042.1 coordinate 3,870, forward strand.
GAGATTGATAATAATTATAATTAGTGTTAGAGCAAGGATTCTTTGCCGTTAGAAATGCCTGAATCTGTGCTTCATTCATCGAATTATAATTACCCATCTGATAATCTGAGATAATGTAACCCGGATCAAATCCAGCCAAGGAAGCCGCGTCTACAGACTCATTGTCCTTAAATCTCTGAGATAAGAAAGTAAACAAAAACACCGCGATAAATACACCAAGTAGTATAAACCAGTTTCGTTTGCTTCTTCGCCTTTGCATTAAATATTAGCCTCTCCTTGGATTGAGCCTGTACGCCCATCCGTTTTTAGTTTGATATTTATTCCTACATTTCCTCCCCCAAGCTCGCTTACTGGCACATCAAAACCTTCACATGTCGCCGTAGTAGCGCTTCCAACTATATTGGTTATACTATTATATATAGTAGCGCCTCCACGCGTTAAAGTCAACTCGCATTTTCCATCTGTCAAATACTGATCAATATTTACCCTAATCATCAATTTTCCATTATTAACTCCGGCATAAGTCACTACACCCGATAGATCATTTGATTCATTCGGATCCGACCCATCGTACTGTTCTACTTTTTTCTTCTCTACCGATTCGCTCTTTAGCTCACCTTCTGCTTCTTCTTTATTCTCAGAAGTTTTATCTTCTTTCCCATCTTTATTCTCTACCACCTCAGAGCTCTCTTGTGAACCAGCTTGATCACTCTTATCTCTGAAGTAAGCATCCCAGACCAAATAACATACCACCCCTACCGCTACCAAGAGTATCAAGGTAAACAGCCAATAAATCCATTTTTTACTGCGTTTTCTTCTTTTTGCCATAATGCTAATTCTCCTAATAACATTATAGCACTATAATTATTTTTTCACTAGCATAATCTCAAGGGCTTCCATCCGTAACCCCAGACCAGTCGTCCCCGCCGTCGTTCCATTCTTCACCCACTTCATCCAACCCATATCTTGCACATGTGCTCGATAGTACAGATCGTATTGTTTTGCAAGTGCACTAGATAGTTTCATTTCGACAGCTTCCATCGGCAAAGATCTCCCCGTCGTCCCAGCAATCTCTCCATTCTTTACCCAATCCATCCAGCCAATATTAGCCACATGGGCTCTATAAGTCACATTCCCAGATAACCCATTTGGTAGATTAATTCTTATCGCCTCAATTCTCTTACTCTGCCCCGTCGTCCCAGCAGTCACCCCATCCTTTACACTATTCATCCATCCATAGTCTTGAACGTGCGTAGAATAACTGATCCCTTGCCCTGTACTCCTCCTTGTTATCTTCACTTGCATCGCCTCAATCCTCCTAGCTTGCCCTGTTGTACCAGCCACCGCGTCATTCTTTACCCAACTCATCCAACCAATATCTTGTACGTGCACTCGATAATACACATCGTATATCTTTGCGATATTCCCCTTTAATCTGATCTGAATTGCCTCCAGACGCTTACCTTGTCCAGCCGCTCCGCTCCGAGACCCGCCGTTCACATATTTCATCCAACCAATATCTTGTACGTGCGACCGATATTCTATCCCAGAATCCGTCGCCAATTTAATATTAAACCCCTCTAGTCTTTTACTTTGTCCTTCTGTACCAAGTACCGTCCCCCCCGCTTTATATTTACCCCATTTACCTCCTTCGATATACGCATTATAGCTAAAATCAAGATCAGTTGTCACCGTGTAGGCCACCGCAGATACACGTGTCCAAACAACCAATCCCATTATTAATACTCCTAGTATTATAGCCACCCATTTCACCCACCCAAAATTAGTCCGTGTTCTTCTTGCACCCATAAAAACTCCTCCGGGCCAAAACCCATTTATTAATTATTATTCCCTCCTTCAAGAATTTGAAATTGTCACACCTAACAATTTCATGGCTATACTATCCTAAATCTATCACAGCAAAAAAATAGAGTCAATCATAAGCAAAATAGATCTATAATGTTAAATCTAAGCCCAGAATATCTGCAGCTTTCATCAGTATCTCTTTCTCTTCTTCTGAGGCATCCATAATCTTAGACTGGAATAGCCTCACGGTCTCCTCATGTTTATAATCAAGTACCTCAAGTGATCTTGCCGCACCCGGCACCTTCTTTAGCGCGCCCTTTTCCACCAAGTTATCCACATGCTCGGCCACTGCAGAAACAGACGACAACCCTAACCCAGAAACAATTTCCCTATAAGATGGCGAATAGCCATTTTCCTCTGTAAAATCCTCTATATAATTCAAAACCGCTAATTGTTTTTTAGTCAATTTCGTTGCCTTCATGATATAATTATAAACAATGGAAAAAAATAAATCAATTGATGGTCTTACTACTCGTCGCTCTAAAACTAAAGCGGCGGCTTCATCAAAAACAAAAAGTACTGCTAGAACAACTAAGACTACTAAATCCACAAAGACAGCCGCATCTTCTAGGCCTAAGGCATCTAGAACTTCATCCACCAAACCGATAGCTAGATCCACATCAACCAAAACAAGATCTAAGACCTCCACAAAGACCAGTTCCACCACCGCCACTAGAGTTCGCCGTCCTGCCACTAAGGCTACTCCTACACCCAAACCAGCTAAAATTACTCCGTCCGCCAATAAAGAACAAGAGATAACCCCAGAAGTCCCCACTACCGCAGTAGATGATTTTCTTAAACCTGTTCAAGCTTTTGAGTTTGACGAGCAAACCGGCGAACTCAAAGCCTCCGATCGTCCTATATCTACTAAAGCCAAATCAAAGAAGGAGAAAAAACCTATCAGCAAAAAACGAAAAATCATCACAGGTATCGCTCTCGCTATCGTCGTCTTACTAATCGGAGCAGTTATTTGGTTTATTATATGGGGCAACGATATTCTCGCCAAGATCACCGGTGGTCAAGGTAATATCTTTGATCTATTTACTGAAACATATACACCCCTAAAGACTGACGAAAATGGTCGTACCAACATTCTAGCTTTCGGAACTAGTGGCTACAACATGGAAGGCGAAGAAGGTAACGGTATTCACGATGGCGCACAGCTCACCGACTCTATCATGGTAATCAGCTTAGATCAAAACACTGGCGACGTCGCCATGCTCTCATTGCCACGCGACCTCAAAGCCTCCCCTACTTGTACTGCTACTGGCAAGATCAACGAAGTTTACTGGTGTAACAATATGGACGAAAACGACGAAAAAGCCGGAGCCGAAGCTCTCATGACAGAGCTAAACGACATTTTAGGTGTAGATTTTCAATATTATGCTCACCTCAACTGGGGCTCATTAGTACAGATAGTCGACACACTGGGTGGCATCAATGTAACTCTTGATGAAGATATTGAAGATTATTATTATACTGGTGCAGTATTTGAAGCAGGCGTACCATATACTATTAACGGTGGCCAAGCTCTCGGACTCGCCCGCGCGCGTCATGGTACAGCCAGTGGCGACTTCTCTCGTGGTGCATCCCAGCAGAAGATACTGATTGGTATTAAAGATAAAGTATTAGAAAAACAATTATCACTCACAGACCTCATCAGTCTCGCTGGTACGCTAGGTGACAACCTTCGTACGAACTTCTCTGTTGATGAGATGAAGACTCTCGCTCACATCGTGACAGATATTGATCTCAGCAATATGCGCCAAGTCTCCCTTCTTGAACCAGAAAAACTCATGACCACTGGTGAGATCGGCGGCATCTCTTACGTGATCCCGGTCGGTGGAGCTGGCAACTATGGCCGAATTCAATCCTATGTCGCCAAAATGTTCTCCAGTGACCCACGTAAATATGAAGACTCCACCATCCTAGTATTAAACGCCACAGATGCACCAGGAGTTGCTTCTAATGAAAAATCCAAACTCGAGTCCGAAGGATATGCCAATATCGATATCGATGACACTGCCGTAATTGATAATAAAAGCGACTACATCCTATATTCCATCACCGATAAGGCACCAGGCACCAAAAAGCTCTTAGAAGAGAAGTATGGCACCGCAAAATCCGCCGACTCCCTCCCAGCCGGCGTCCCCACAGAGTATGATTTTGTTATTATAGTTAATAAAAGCAACGATAATAATTAATTATCAATCTTACTAATAATCAATTTGCGCTCTCTTCCCTCCCCTTCTGAGTGTGTCTCAATATCAGAATAGTCTGCAGCAACTTTATGAACCACTCGTCTGTCAGCTGCGTTAAGATCTATTGTCATCGGTTCGCCAGTTCGGCGTACTTTTGCAATCCATCCTTCAGCTTTCTCTGCAATTCTATCTGCTCGTTGCCTCTTGTAGTTCGCTACGTCTACATTTACACGAGTTACTTCGGCCTCTTTCGATACCAAAGCCATTGATACAATATGCTGTAATGCTCGTAAATTATCAGCACCCCTTCCGATCAGTAAGGAATTGAGAGACGTAGATGGTACCGACAATTGAATCACCTCGTCATCAATAGTCGAAGTTACCGCTACATTAATCCCAAAAAAACTCAGTAAGTCTTCTAGGTAGCGACTCGCAAACCTGATTGATTCGTCTTTATTCATATATTATCTCCTTTTCTTTTTAATATCACGAGCGGAGATACGCGTTATTTTTGTTCCTGTTTTTTTGTTTTCGACCACTTCGGCCTCTTGTATATTTCTAAGTTCCTTAAGCACTGCTTTATCAGTTGCGGCGTCGATCTCATCATCTACCCGCTTTAAGATTACTTTCTGCTGGAATACAGTAATAATATTACTTAGGAAATAGTAGAATGACAAAGCACCATTAAGATTAAACATAATAATAAACATCATAATCGGCATCATCATCGACATTTGCCCTGTCGTCATTGCGGAGATATCAGACTCATCTAATTCCCTACCATCTTTCGCCTCTTGTATTAGATCACGGAACTTCTTTCGCTTCTCCGATTTACCTGAAGGCATTTGCTGTCTAGTGGCATAATATTGCACTACGGAAGCCATAATCGCACACGCTAATATAAATAAAGCCGACCATGAGAATTTACCCATTAATACATCACTTGCTTTTACATCTAGATTAATCGCACCAAACAATTGTGGATGAAAGTCATACTCAGTCTTTTCTTCTGCCGGTATGTTTTCGTTAGTTAAATCCGCCAAATAGGCCTCTTGCTTTCCTTCAAGTTCATGGATCTCAGACCCCTCATATGCCACAATCCCATATGCTCTATTCATAAGATTATCTTGTGGTAACGGTGTTGCGATTACCCTGATCGCTGAAAAAATCGCAATAAATATTGGCAATTGAATAAACAAGGTTAATATCGAAGCAAATGGCTTTACATTATACCGTTTGTAAAGATCCATCGTCTGTAAAGATTCCATTTGCTTGTTACCTTTACAATTCTTCTTAATCTGAGTAAGTTCAGGTTGAATCTTTCTAATCAACTTAGTTTGATTAAGTTGTTTCTTTGTTAAAGGCCACATACAAATCTTCACTAAGACCGCAAAGATAATAATAGCGAGACCAAAATCATGCACCAAGTTAAATATCATAAATTGAATATTCACTATTGGTCGCACTACAAGAAGATCAATCAAGTTAAACGGACCACCAGTCAGAATAGATCCCACTACAAAAGCAAAGAATAGCCCCCAGTATATATATTTCTTTACACTCCTCTTATCCATTCTGTTTATTGTAGCACACTTTGCTTTCTTGTACCAGCTCTCCTAGCAGAGATTCAAGTTTTTCAAATTTTAATTCTTTAATAGCTTTTGAGTAGACCACAAAGATGTAGTCAGTTTTCTTTGGTACTAGATCAAAATTTAGTCGCAAGGCCTCATAAATCCTCCGGCGAATCCGGTTCCTTTCTACGGCCGACTTAGCGACTTTCTTTGAAACTACTACCGCCACACGCGTAAAACCACGGCTATTAGGCGCGAAGACTAGCGACATTTGCGCCCTTCGCACCGTCTTACCGTGTTGATACACATACTGTACCCCACCCCTAGAGTGAAAACGATTTTTTCTACTCAGCATTACAATAGATTTAGGCAGTTAAACGAGCACGTCCCTTCAGACGGCGTCGTGCCAACACCTTCCTACCATTCTTAGAAGCATTACGTTTACGAAAACCATGCTCAACTTTGCGCTGCCTCTTATGAGGCTGATATGTTCGTTTTGGCATAATATTATTCCTTAAACTTTAAAATTTTTCAAATTCTTTATATAGTATATCTCATTTTTCCACATTTTTCAAGGAGTTTTCCACACGGATAATAGATGTAATCTATTTTTTGTGGAAACCTTCCCCTCTGTTTACATGGCCACATATTATAACACAATATTTTTTCTCAATTTTCCTGTGGAAAACCCATCATTTCGTGCTATAATAAATACACAACAAAGGAGGTCTAAAATATAAATGTACGACGTATGGAAAAACGCCCTTGCTGAAATCGAGCAGCAAATCTCTGCAGCAAATTTTTCCACCTGGTTTCAGGATACGTCGTTAATTGATGCTGATTCAGAAGGAAATATTAGGATCGGAGTAAAGAATTCTTTCTATGTCAAACAGCTTCGTAATCGCTACCTAGACATTATTACTACAGCCCTCCAAAACAATAATCTCACAGTAAAGAATATAGATTTCGAAGTACAAACTAAGATAAAATCCAAAGTGCGTTCACGTGAGACAACTCACGAAGTTACCCCGATTAAGTCCCATATAAGATCTATTACCACCACATCCAACAACACATTATTTAATGGACTCAATCAAAAATATACCTTAGATAGTTTTGTAGTTGGCTCCAATAATGATCTCGCCGTCGGCGCAGCAAGAAGCATCATCGATTCCCCAGGCACACGGTATAATCCTTTTTTCCTTTATGGTGGTCCAGGTCTTGGTAAGACCCACCTTGCCCAAGCGATCGGCAACGAACTACTTAAAAAAGACCCTAATTTTAAGATTCTCTACACGCCAATTTCTCATTTCTACTCCGACTTTGTAGAATCTATTCGAAAAGGTAAAGGAAAGGAATTTAATCAAAAGTTTCAAAAACTCGACTGCCTTATTATTGATGACTTTCAATTCATTGTTGGTAAAGAAAAATCACAGGAAGAGTTCTTTAATATCTTTAATGATCTCTATCAACTCAACAAGCAAATCATCGTCACCTCAGATCGTCTTCCCTCTCAGATTAAATCAGTCGACGAACGGCTCGCATCTCGCCTTACTATGGGCGGCGCATTCGATATTCAACTTCCTAAATTTGAAGACAAGTGCGCTATACTCCGCGCTAAAGCTGACCAGATTGGTGCCGAGATAGAGCCAGAAGCTATCGAATACATCGCCGAGAACGTCAATACTAACATTCGTGATCTCGAAGGTGAATTTTCCACTATCCTCCTCATGTCAGAAGTCCGTGGTCTTACACCATTGCAACTCATTGAAAATGGCTCAGTTAATGTTAGTCGCTCATCTAAGATTCGTCCTACCTCACCCAAACAGATCGTCGAAAAAGTAGCAAAGTATTACAATCTACCAGTCAAAGAAATGTGTGGAAAGTCACGCGTCTCACATATTAAGACAGCTCGCCAAGTTGCTATGTATATATTATCTAAAGAACTCAAGCTTAGTACTAATAAGATTGCAGCCGAAGTTGGAGTCAAAGACCACACCACAGTCATGCACGGCATCAAAAAAATCGAAAAAGACCTCAAGTTAAATTTCACTCTTCGTGATCAGATTGAAGAGATTAAGGAAAAAATCTATGGATAATGTGGAAATCAAGTGTAAAACTATCCGTAAAAGTCTGTGTAATTTTATTGTAAAAATCCGTGCAAATCTTTTACTCAACCAAAATTCTGTGCAAACCCCGCACTTCCCACCATCTTTTCCCACTTTTTTCACCCACTTTCACACCACCAACTCACATCTGTTTCTAAGCAATATTATCCACTATTCCACAGTACCTACTAATACAACTACAAATAATTTAATAGAAAGGACCCTTTCATGAAAATACAAGTGACCCAAGAGAAACTAAGTAAAGCTTTAAACAATGTTAGTCGTATAGCGATAGGTAGGGTTACTCTCCCCATATTAAATAATGTACTTATCCGTGTAGATACTAAGAAAGTCTCCTTAGTTACCACCAATTTAGACATGGCAGTAGTAGATTTTCTACCGGTATCAAGTTCAGAAGATGGAGTTGTAACTGTACCAGCTAAATTACTGGCAGAATTTGTTTCAAACCTCCCCAAAGGAGAAAATATCACAATTGAAACAAAAGACACAAAAGTAACCATTAAGGCTGGAAAATATTCATCTATAATTAATGGAACAATTGCAGATGATTTTCCAGAATTACCAGAGATCGACGAAAAGAAAGCCGTCATATTCAAGATTGGCGCAGATGAATTTAAGTCCGGCATTAGTAAAGTTATGATTGCAAGTAGTAACGATCTAACACGTCCAGCGCTCACTGGAGTATATTTTAATACGCACGATAATAAACTTGCTGTTGCAGCTACAGATGGATACCGTCTTGCTGAAAAAATTTTAATCGACAAAGTTGAAAGTGAAGTAGCCGCAATTATCCCCTCTTCCTCTTTACAAGAAGTGCTTCGCTCTATTAGTGATGATGTAGAAGAGATAGAAATATCATTTAATGAAGACCTTGTAAGATTCCGCTTAGGTGAAGTTGAAGTAATTTCAAAACTAATCGATGCAAGTTACCCAGACTACCAAAAACTAATTCCTAAAGATAGTAACATTAAAGTCACCTTAGATCGTGAAGAACTTATCCGCGTAACTAAACTTGCCGCCCTATTTGCTAGATCTATTGGTGGATCTATTATTTGTGAAGCTACCACACCAGACTCCTTCTCGGTAAAATCAATCGCCAACGAATTTGGTGAAAATGACTCAACTATTAAGACTGTCGTAGAGAAAAGCGGCCGCGTAAACTTTAATTCCCGCTTCCTCCTAGACGCACTTAATGCCTTAGATAGTAAAGAGATTGAGTTCGAATTTTCGGATCATGTCGCTCCCGCTGTACTTCGTAACAAGAAAGACTCTAAATATACTCATATAGTAATGCCGCTCAACTCATGATAATTGATAAGATCAACCTAATTAATTTTCGTAATCACACCAGTTACTCACTTAATTGCTCTCCGGATACTACATTAATCTTAGGTGAGAACGGATGGGGTAAGACTTCTATTCTTGAGGCAATCTATATCCTTACTCGTGGTAAAAGCTTCCGAGCTACTGACCGTGAGATAATAAAACATAACAAAGAGTTTTATCGTATTAGTATAGAGTATGATAATGGTGAAACGATAATAGCTACTTATGACGGCAACAAAAAAACTTTTCATGCTTCTGATAAAAAATCTACTCGCCTATCCAAAAACAACAAGTACCCCATAATTCTATTTCTCCCATCAGACTTAAACCTTATTAGTCATTCTCCTGGAAGGCGCCGCGATTACTTTGACCGAATCTTTTCAGAGTTTAATGACACCTATGCTACAAACCTATCAAAATACTATAAAGCCCTCAGGCAACGCGGAGAGCTTCTTAAGAATCAAGCAAATAGGAATGAGTTATTTTCATGGAATCTGCTTCTAGCTGAATATGGAACAAAGTTATACAAAGACAGAAAAAAATTTATTCAAGAAATAAACGAGCTACTAACCACAACATATCGTTCGATTGCTGAAAACCAAGACGAAGTGTCAATCGCCTACAAGACAGACGTAATATCTACTCAAACCGAAGATTATCTCAAAAAACTCGAACAGAACTTCGAACGCGATTCATATCTTGGTCACACCACATTTGGTATTCATCGTGATGATTATATCTTTAGGTTTAATAACTCTCTTGCAAACGGGTCAGCTTCCAGGGGAGAAACCCGCTCCATTGTTCTTGCTCTAAAGTTTATCGAAGCAAACCTAATTCTTAAAAAAACAGGCCACCAACCAATTATCCTTCTGGATGATGTATTCTCAGAACTCGATGAAACTCGCCGACGAGCTCTAGTTAAAAACTTTAAAAATCATCAAGTAATCATTACGAGCGTAGAAAAGATCGATTAATTCTTCCCTAGTGGTATAATGTATCTATGATTAAGATAGAGAAGATTATTCCGGGTGGACAGGCATTAGGTACTAATAAGGATGGAAAGAAAGTATTCTTCTGGAATGCGCTACCAGGAGAGCTTATTGAATCTTATAATATTACCAAAAAGAAGTCCCATTACGACGAAGCTATCGCCACGACGATCAAGGAAACAAACACCAATCGCCAAGCACCAAGAGATGATTGTTTTCTCTCCACTTCCCCGTGGCAGATTATAGATTATGACTACGAATTAGACCTCAAATCAGAACTTGTCCAGGAAATCTTCCGGGAACATGGTATCAGGATTGAGAAGCCAGAAGTTATTACAGATGGTAAAGATTTCTTTTATCGTAATAAGATGGAATACGCCCTTTATTGGGATAATGAGACCAACAAGATACAACTAGCCTTCCACCAGCGTGGCTCACATCGTAAGACACCAATAAAATCATCATCTATTGAGCGTCCAGAGATATATACCGCCGCACAAGAGATTATTAGTCAATTGAATGCAGAAAATAAAGAAGCACGCAAATACCAATCGCTCCTTCTGCGTTGTGATCAAGAAGGTAGAGTATCTGGCGGCCTTTATGAGAATCACAAACCACACCCAGAATTCCCTCCTCTCACTGACACTATACTAAGTTATAATTACTCATATTCGCCTAATGGCTTCTTTCAGATCAATCTCCCAGTTTACGAGTTGGCTCTTAAAGAGATTAAAAACTTTATTACCACAGAACAAGTTTTGGATCTCTATGCTGGAGTAGGCACAATCGGGTTATCTGTTGCTCGAGATAAGAAACTAACTCTAGTAGAATGTGATAAATTTGCATATAAAGAACTACAAAACAATATCACCACGGTATCCAATGATATTAGTGCTGTGCTAGATAAATCTGAAAATGTTATAAAATATATCCAACCAGAACAGACGGTAATCCTCGATCCTCCCCGTGCTGGCTGTGACCGTAAATTAATAGACCATATCAACAAGACCAAGCCTACAAAAGTTATTTATCTATCATGTAATCCTTCCACACAAGCAAGAGATATTAAGCTACTACTAGATAATTATCATATAGAATCAGTAAAGACTTTTAACTTCTTTCCACACACTCCCCATATTGAAAATTTGGTGATTTTATCTCTTTAATTTTCACTAGTTCCGTGCTAGAATAATAAGAACGCGGAAAGGTGGCCGAGTGGTTGAAGGCGCACGCTTGGAAAGCGTGTGGGCCCGCAAGGGTCTCGCAAGTTCGAATCTTGTCCTTTCCGCCAAATCAGACACAGAAGAACGAAGTTCTTCTGAGGATGATTTAAGGAATGGATCAAGATAACTCTTCTTGTCCTTTCCGCCAAATCAGACACAGAAGTGTTTTAGGAAAAAACATGAGCGAAAACATACTAATTGAACTAAAAGGATTAACCAAACGCTACGGATACGGTGACACCGAATCTTTTGCTTTAAAAGATTTCGACCTCACTATCAAACGTGGCGAATTTATTATGATTATGGGGCCTTCTGGTTGTGGTAAGACCACCCTACTTAATATTATTGGCCTTCTAGATCGCGCCTCAAGAGGTGAGTACTATCTTAACGGTGAGAACGTTGCTGGAATTTCAGCCAACCGCCAAGCCAAGCTTCGCGCCAAGAAGATCGGCTTTGTCTTTCAGAACTTCAATCTTATCGAAGATCAAACAATCTTAGACAATGTAGCTTTACCACTAGTCTATACCGGCTATTCACGTACTGCACGTCTTAAAACCGCCTCGTCCGCTCTCAAGCGCTTCAATCTCCAAGAAAAAGAATATTATCTCCCCTACCAGCTATCAGGTGGTCAGCAACAGCGTGTTGCCATAGCTCGCGCTATCGTTGGTAATCCGGAAATTATTCTAGCAGACGAACCGACCGGTAACCTAGATTCTCGCGCTTCCCATACCGTTATGGATGAATTAAAAGCTATCCATGAAGAAGGTAATACTATCATTATGGTTACCCATAATCCAGCTCTCACATCCTATGCTACTCGTGTGATTAATATGTTAGATGGTCAAATTGATACTGATGTTAAGACAGTGGCCGACGCTAATTTGCCACAGCCAGTCAGCGTCAAGATTAAAAAGAAGAAAAAAGCCTCGAAGCCTGAGTTTGTCTCCATAGGTAACGAACAACCAAGAAAGAAATCCAAAAAACGCAAGAAACGGAGGAAACGCTAATGCCTACACTTATTAGAACTCACTACCGTCTAGCGAAGATTGCGATACGAGAAAATCGCACGCGCTCCTTCCTTACTTGTCTTGGTATTGCTATCGGAGTAGCTAGTATTATCTTAATTCTCTCACTTATGGGCAGTATTTCCAATCTAATTGCTAACCAAACCAAAGAAATTGGCGCCGATCTTATAGTTGTGCGTCCTAGCTCCACTAAAGACAACCTCACAAACATCGTAGAGGAATTAACTTCCGCCAACTCTTTCCAAAAATCCAATTTATCTATTAATGACGTGGATGCTATCAAAAAAGTAGACCACGTTGCCGCCGCCGCACCGATCGCCATCTCCACCAATACCGTGTCCTCTGAGAAAAATACCTTTGATACTGTTCCAATTCTTGGTACTAACACTGACTTTATCAAGATTGAGCCCCTCGCTATGCGCTATGGTGCATTCATCACTGAGGCCAACGAAGAAAACTCAGTAGTACTGGGCCACACTCTTTCCCTAGCACTATTCAACACCATCAATAGTACTGTTGGTAAGACTATTACTATCATGGGCGAGAAATTCATGATCATAGGTGTGCTTGATGACACTGATAAGTCCATCAACTTCGACAATGTCGATTTTGATAATTCCGTGATTATGAATATCAAAGCCTTAGATAAGATTACCGGCTCCACCCAGATTCAACAGATCAACGTCAAAGCTGAAAACACTGATAGCCTCGCCACAATCTCTGGTCAGATTCAAGATGCTCTGACTAACCAAAAGCTGGGCGATAAAACCTTCTCTGTCACCTATGGCGACGATATCACTCACCCAGCCAGCAACCTCTTCACTATAGTTTCTGGTATGTTAGCCATTGTGGCCGCTATCTCTCTAGTGGTTGGCGGTATTGGCGTGATGAATATCATGCTCGTCTCAGTAGCAGAGCGCTCCCATGAGATTGGCGTACGTAAAGCCGTCGGAGCTTCCTCTCGCAACATCTTAATGCAATTCCTCTTTGAGGCACTTATTCTCTCACTCCTTGGAGGTATCTTCGGACTAATCCTCGGCTATCTCTTAGCCTTCCTTCTCTCAGTAATCACTCCATTTGCTCCATATATCAGTTGGCAGATTATTGCTGTCACCTTCCTCACGACCATTACGATCGGTATCATCTTTGGTATTTACCCAGCGCTCAAAGCCGCCAGCAAGAACCCGATTGACTCCCTCAAGTATTATCGGTAAAATAAGCTTATGAAGAAACTACTAGAAAAACTCCCATTTTATAATCAAGCTGTACTCCCTTATCACTATGGACAAGCAGTTATTGCTGGTATTAAAAACGGATTCCCTGGTCGCAGGCTTCGTGTTATTGCTGTCACAGGTACCAATGGTAAGACCACTACTTGTTTCATGCTCTGGAATATGCTAAACAAAGCAGGCTATAGGACGGGCTTAATGACGACTGTAGCTTACGGTATCAATAAACTCAAGCCAGAACTCGGCCATATGACTACTGTTGATGCTTTTACTCTCAATCGTCGCATTAAAGAGATTACAGATCAGGGTGCAGAGTTTTTGGTTCTCGAAGTGACCTCTCACGCTCTTGCTGAATTTCGTATACTTAACATTCCGGTTGAGATTGCTATTTTTACTAATCTTACTCATGAGCATCTAGATTATCACAAGACTATTGAAAGATATCGTGCCGCCAAAGGTAAGTTATTTAAAAAAGCTAAGTTCAGTATTCTTAATGCTGACGATCCCGCTACCAAGTATTACACCAAGATTGCCAAAAAATATTCATCCTACGGCATAAAACACGGCCAAAATAAACCAACCGACATCCAGCTTAAGGTAAACGGCGTAGAATATTCATATCACAATATGCATATTAAGACGCAAATTCCTGGTGAATTTAATGTATATAATTCCCTGGCCGCTGCCATCGCCGGCGAGCGCCTCCATCTTACCAAGAAGCAGATCGAGCAAGGTATTGCTTCTCTCCCAAGCGTGGAGGGCAGGATGAATATAATAGATGAAGGACAGCCGTTTACGGTGATTGTCGATTATGCGCATGCTCCAGACGCTATCGCTAAGGTATTCGATTCGGTAGCTAGCCATAAAGGTCGCGTTATCTCAGTACACGGTGGAGCCGGACGTCGCGATCCTTCCACGAGACCTATCCGCGGTCGGCAATTGGCAGAGCATTCCGATATTGTTATTATCACTGAAGATGATTCTCGTGACGAGCCAGTCGACAAGATTATGCAGGGCTTCATTGATGGTGCCACAGAAGCTGGCAAAACTCTCGGCAAAGACCTTCTCGCGATTCCCGATCGCCGTACCGCAATCAAAAAGGCCTTATCTTTAGCACATAAAGGCGACCTTGTCTTAATACTCGGCAAAGGCCACGAGAAGTCCATTCTTCGTGCAGATGGCCCCCATGACTTCTCTGACCTCGAAGAGACCAAGAAACTTCTCAAACAAAAATAGACTAGAGTATAACTCTCTAGTCTATCTAGATCTTAGCTTTGAGTTGGCTCGTATTCTGCTATACCATCAATGATCTGCTCATTTGATACTGGCAACGCTTTTGCAATCGCCACTGCGCACGCCATATATGATACCGCGATCTCACCTGGCACAAAGCTTGCCACTGGTATAATCTCAGAGCTGACCGACAGAGTAGCCTCTGTACCTTTGGGATATAGCTTAGAGTTCAGTATCTTCACGTCAGCACTTGACTGACCAAAGGTAATTGTCTTACGTGAACCTTTAAACTCTGAAAAATCGTCATAATTAATATCGTCACTATTCAGTACAACAATCTCTGGCTTCATATCAAACAAAGTTTTTTCGTTGTCGATATATTCTTCTGGTGTCATATCGGAAAGACCTGCTGTTACAAAATTTGTCATTGCTGCGATATGCACTGGTAAACCATAAAAGACATTATCACGCAGACCTTCAGCAGGCACTGTGACGATCACATAGTTCGCCCCAGCTTTCCAAGCATCGGATAAGAATTTATGCAACATACCTACCTTAAACGGCTGATCTGAAGCTAACACTGCTACTTGCTCGCCCGCCACACGCAACATCTCGTGCACATAATGAGCCACCGTAACTTTACCAGTAGTACCAGTAATGGCGATCAGCTTCATATCCTTTAATGGATTGCCATAATAAGACTTCAGCATCTTTGCTTTCAGCTTCTGCCTTCCGGATTTCAGCCCACCGTTTTTGTTTTTAGTAGCGTTCTTCCTCTTATCCATAATACCCTCATTATATCACTTTACTCTAACAATTTGCAAACCAAAGACACTATCAACTTCTTCTCTTTCGGTTCGGACTCCGCGATAAGAAGTGCGATAGCAGTCAAAGCCCGATCACTGATCTTTGTTTCCCCACTCTCAGTTAAATGACAATTGTTCAGAGTCAAGAATAAGATGAACAAAAGTGAACCAATCCGCTTATTCCCATCATAGAATGGGTGGTCCTTGATCACAAAATACAATAGATTCGCCGCTTTTTCCTGCACGCTTGGATACAGTTCCTTTCCATCAAAACTCTGGAAGATTGCTGTTAGACTCCCTTTAAAGCCATCATTCCTAGCTCGCCCAAACAATTCCGAGCCATGCACACTTTTGCGTAGTTGTTCTACAGCATTCACGCACATATCTACCGTCAGCTCTTTTTTGCGCCTTCCCTTCCCCATAAAAGAAAGATCAATATGTCCATCGTCATACTCTTCTAGTGTCTTAAAACTCCCAGCGTACTTAGAAATTACTTCAAGCACTCCGTTTGCTTCTCCAGCATCGAGTACATTTCTTGTTGTTAGCCGCCTAACCAGTCCCATCATCTCCTCGACATCCTTGAGTCTTTGTAGGTCTTGTCTATCTTTTAAAGACAGTAGACGACGCTCATTTACCGCTACGCCATTTACAAGATATTGCCGAAGGACTGAGGTTGCCCATATCCTAAACTGCGTTGCTTTTTTTGAATTGACCCGGTACCCCACCGAGATGATCGCATCCAGATTGAATATATCCACTTCACGCCGAACCGTTCTCTTCC
Source organism: Candidatus Nanosyncoccus sp. (assembly GCA_045545815.1). Classification (GTDB taxonomy): domain Bacteria; phylum Patescibacteriota; class Saccharimonadia; order Saccharimonadales; family Saccharimonadaceae; genus Nanosyncoccus. Next base: position 20,249 of record JAZQBP010000042.1, read on the forward strand.
CTTCTTTCCGAACCTGTGCATTTTTTGCACGAGTTCGTTTCATATCTAGCTCACCACTCTTATATATGTTATTGATATGGCGTACTATTACGGTTCTGTCCACGTCAAACACTTTTGCCATCTGTTCGTATGTAGCCCAGATAGTCTCATTATCAGCATCAACATCAAATACTACTTCTCCAGTAGCACCCTTAAATATCTCAATCCTCTTCTCCGGGTTTTCTTCCGCCATCACAGACCTCCTCAGTAGTTACCTATATTATATCATAGTAACAAAAAAAGCCCCTCTTGGGCTTGGCGGAAGCGAAAGGATTCGAACCTTCGAGAGTCTTGCGACCCCACACGATTTCGAGTCGTGCGCCTTCAACCACTCGGCCACGCTTCCACTGTAAATTTTAACATAAAATTGCATAAAATACCACCATTCTCTGAAAAATATGTTATAATAATAACGTCACCTTTGCGGTGATGCTCATTTAATTTCTAGGTGGATGTCTAAGTACATCCACATATGCGCCCGTAGCTCAGCTGGATAGAGCGTTTGCTTGCGGAGCAAAAGGTCGTAGGTTCAAATCCTGTCGGGCGTACCATGAAAATAAAGAAAGACTCCAACGGAGTCTTTATTTATTTTCATCATGCCTCCGACGGATTTGGACCGTAGGTTCACCCGAACAACGCAGCGAGCGAAGAAGAAAAACTGCGTTTTTCTTCTTCCGAGCAAGGCAGTTCGGTATCATTTTGCGCTTTATCGCAAAATGAGTTGTCCTGTCGGGCGTACCACAAAAATAAAGAAAAACTACGCCGATATCTTGAAGCAAATCTCCCAAAATCCTTATTTTTATCCACATCACGAATTTTTGTAGTATAATAAAGTTATTATGCAGTGGGATCTAATAACTAATATTATTTTAGCAACATCAATCGTAACGCTCGCAATCTTCTTGTGCCTAGGGCTCTATCAGTGGATTTCGCGCAAATCTCTCAAGAAAGTCGACCCAGAGCTTCTCTGGATACCGCTACCGCTCATTCTCATGGGTATCACCTATGTCATCTTTGAATATGTCGTTGTGCTTAATACTCGCCCCAATGGCAGTGGCGAACCTTCTTTCCCTTCCACTCACGTAATGATCGTGACTACCATCTTCTTCCTCGCCACCATGATCTTACCCCGCTACGTCAAAAACAAAGTCCTCCGTGTCATCCTCGAAGTCATCATGGTCGCAATGATCGGTCTCACGGCTACCGGTCGTGTACTAGCGAATATGCATTGGCCAGTCGATGTAATCGGCGGTATCGCTTTCGCATTCATCTTTACCGAGATCTACTATGTCACTTACAAAAAATTTAAGAAGAATAGGAGGCGCAATGCCAAGCGTGTTTACTAAGATTATCAACGGTGAAATTCCCTGCTACAAGCTTTACGAAGACGATAAGACCTTCGCCTTCCTCGACATCAATCCTGAAACCAAGGGCCACACCCTAGTCGTCCCCAAAGTTGAGGTAGACAAAATCTACGAGCTATCTGATGAGGACTATAAGGCTCTCATGGACACCGTAAAGAAGCTAAGTATTCACATGGAGCAGGTTCTCGGCCAACGTACCCTTTGGAAAGTCATTGGCACCGACGTCCCTCACGCCCATGTTCATTTACTTCCTTTCGATGAGACCTGGGAACACGGCAAACACCTCGAACTCACTCCAGAAGAATTCGAAGAGATTCGCACCAAACTTGCCTTTACAGAATAAAATAGCCCCTGTTAGGGGCTATTTTTAGATCAACTCAAGTTGTTGTTTTAATCTTACGATCAACGCCTCTTTCTCCGAGATCGCATCACGCGTCTCCTTCACCAGGTGTTCGGGCGCTCTCTCCACGTAGTTCGGATTCATCATTCGCATATTCAAGCCATCTAATTCTCTACCGACCGCCAAGATCTTCTCAGTCAAAGCTTCACGATACTTAGCCACCACATCTGCCGGTACATCTAGATATACCTCATGGTTAGCGAGTGCCAATCTAAGACCACGTGGCGCACCATCTAGAGAGTTTATCGTTGGCACCTTAGTCAAAGCCCCAATCAGCATTTGGTTGTCATTGATGAGACTATCCTCACCATACAACAGACCATATTTACCGATATTATTGGTACCCGGCAACGCTTGCAATGTGCCACGAACTTCTGACACGACGCTCATTAGTCTGGTAAACTCTTCAGCAGAGATAGCGTCATATTCTAATCTATTCGGCCAATTCTGACTGGCTACAAACCCGTCTGTCCACGATAAGTTTTGCCAGATAGCTTCCGTCACAAACGGCGCAAATGGATGTAGCGCAATCAAAAGCGTCTCAAGCGTAGTTTTTAGGAGCTCCTTATTTTTGAAGATCTTCTGACTCTCTAAGAACCAATCCGCATACTTATCCCAGATCGTAGAGTATAGCACCTCAATCGCCTCAGCAAAACGATAATCCTTCATACATTTTTCTACATTATCAAGACACTCATTAATCTCTCGACAAATCCAATCCTCCCCCATATTGAGCGTCGTATAAGCGTTCCGAGAAAGATATGTTCCAGCCTCATCATCGACGATATTTTGCACAAGCCTCGAGATATTCCACAACTTATTACATAGGTTCCTCCCAGCAATCACCGAATTCTCTGAAAAAGCCTGATTCATCCCTGCCGATCGACCGCGCAAGATCCCTAGCCTAAACGCATCTGACCCGAATCTCGTCACTAGTTCCATCGGGTTGATCACATTGCCCTTAGATTTACTCATTTTCTTACCGTGCGCATCGAGCACCAAGCCATGTAAATAAACCTCACGAAATGGTACTTCGCCGGTGACATAAAGCCCCATCATGATCATACGTGCCACCCAGGCAAACAAGATATCTGCACCTGTCTCCATTACGTTCAGAGGGTAATATGGGTTAAAGTTTTCTTCTGCCCAGTTCGTGCAGACGATTGGCCAATGTGCGCTTGAGAACCATGTATCAAAAGTATCCTCGTCTCGCACATACCTTACTCCCGCCTTCTCAATCTCAGTTAGGTGCGTTCGACGGTCAAAAATCCAATCAGGCTCATCGGTCGCTTCATCATCAACCTTCCTAAACATTGGGATAGCAATTCCCCATGGGATCTGTCTCGAAATATTCCAATCCTTTAGTCCGCGTAGATAATTGATCAGCACCTTACCCTTATTCTCTGGGTGGAATTTAATCTCCCCTGCCTCAAGATGCTCAATTGCCACCTTAGCCAGCTTCTCTACGTCAATAAACCACTGCTCTTTGGGTATCGGTTCAAGTACTGTGCCACATTTATAACAATGCGCTACCGAGTGGACAATCTTCTTTTCGCCCACAAGTAGACCCTGAGCTTTTAAGTCGCGTAGCACCTTCTTGCGACACTCCTCGGTCGTCAGCCCATCATACTCCTCAGGAACATTGATCATCCTCCCTTCCTCAGAGATTACTTGTACACGAGGCAGATTGTGCCTTTCTCCAACCTCAAAATCGTCAAAATCGTGCGCCGGAGTGATCTTTACTGCACCTGTTCCATATTCTGGGTCTGCGTGCTCATCTGTGATAATCGGTATAGTTTTATCTGTGAGAGGCAACTTTACGAATTTCCCTACTAATCCTGCATAGCGCTCGTCATCAGGATTGACTGCGACAGCCGTATCACCAAATAGCGTCTCTGGTCGCGTAGTAGAGATGATTATCTCACGAGGAGACTGAGAATTCTCTTTTGAAGAATCGTCTTGAGAATGATTTGCTTCAGTCTCATCAACGACTTCATACTTGATATCCCAGAGAGTTCCCTTCTCGTCCTTATGTTCTACTTCGATATCCGCAAAAGCTGTCCGGTGCTTCGGGCAGAAATTCACCAATTTCTCACCACGGTAGATCATCCCATCATTCCACATCTTCTCAAAAGTCGTATATACGCGATCCACCACGTTTTCATCAAGAGTAAAAGTTAAATCTCCCCATGAACAAGAAGCCCCGAGCGCTCGTAGCTGCAACTCCATATTGCCTCTTTGTTCCGCTACAAAATCCCAGACTCTTGCGTATAGATCATCACGTGAGAATTCAAATCGCGTATGTCCGTGTTTTTCTAATTCTCTCTCATAGACCACCCAAGTCTCAAACCCAGCGTGATCAGCCCCTGGAATATACCAGGAAGAATCTCCACGCAAACGATAGTACCGAGTTAAAGAATCTTCGAGCGCCACCGTCAAGCCATGTCCGATGTGCAAATTACCATTTGCGTTTGGTGGCGGCATCACGATAGAAAAAGTATTAAGCGATTGAAGATGTGCTCTATCATCCGTCCCATCACCATCGCTATCGACTGGATACTTTGCAATGGATGGCTCAAAGATACCCGATGCCTCCCACGCCGCGTAAATATCTGATTCATATTCCCCCGGTTCGTAACTTTTCGCAAATGTCATACCACCATTATACCACACACCCACCCCCATCAGACAAATTAAGCCACCTCTGTTATAATTGACGAACCCAATCATTTGTTGTATAATTATGCACACCTAGAACCTTATTGCGATTTTGCCTATTTTGAAAGTGAGGTGACTCTCATGGCAAAAACACTAGTGTATCAGTTGTATCCTATTTCTTGGGAAGGCGGCCTTAAAGCAATGACAGAGCACCTCGAGATCATCAACGATCTTGGCGCAGATTACGTCTGGCTTAGTCCTCTCTATCCATCACCGAGAAATGATCAGGGCTATGATGTTGCAGATTTCGAGGCGATCGATAGCAGATTTGGCAACATCGCGGATTTTGATAATTTCATTGTAAAGGCCCACAGTTATGGCATAGGCGTGCTAATGGACTTAGTTCTAAACCACACCTCTACCGAGCACCAATGGTTTCACGACCATCCAGAGTATTACTGCTGGACAGAGTTAAACTATCTTCATCGTTGGACTAATCTCCTCGATGGCAGCAAAAACACCTGGGTATACGACGAAGACCAAAAAGAATACTATCTGCACCTCTTTCACGAGACTGAGGCTGACCTTAATTGGTTCCCTTGGCGAAATCACATCAACAAAAATCTCGTATACGAGTATCGTCAGATAGTAAAATTTTGGACAGTAAAACATCACGTTGATGGCTTCCGCCTCAGTGCGACTCAAGCTATCAACAAAGATCTTAAATGGCCGGATCTGGAGCTTTCCAGTATCCTATTTGGTGGACGTGCCGAAGAGGTTATCAGAGCGGTGTTTTATGATGCGAGCGATCTATTCTTGATGATGGACTGTCACGATCCGACCTATGGTGGACTCACCGACGTTTACACCGAGAATACCCAGATTGACTTCATCACCAATGCAATGCTAAAAGATGCGACTACTGAAGGCGACGAGGGGTTTATGAGGATTATCGAAGCAGCATGTTCGAACCCTCGCTTCATGCTAGACCTTGAAGCACATAACTCTATTCGCTTCCCTGCTCGTATTGGTAGCGCGGAAAAGGCAATCTGCACGATGTTCACTTCAAGAGCCGAGGGGATTTGTCTTTACCAGGGTGAAGAGCTCGGGCTGACTAGTCCGACTACAAAATCACTGGAGCTTATGAACTATGATTTGCAGATGAACAACTCAGAATCAAATTACAACCGCACAAAGAAATGGATAGATTACTGGAGGATGCACTGATTAAAGACCGCTTTAGCGGTCTTTTTTATTGTATCTATCAAGATTAAAAAGAGGTTTTTTGTTGCCATCAATAATTCCCTGTGCTTTCCTTAGTAATTTTGTCAGGGCTTTCTCAGACGAAGCCGACCCCACATGGATAGTCTTTACAACGCGATCCCCTTCCTTGTAGCAAACCTGCACACCTGTCGCCCCCGAAGTAGTCTTAAATTTTCTGATATAAGCCATATCAAGATTGTAACACTGGAGCCGTAGAATTTCCACCACAATTCCCCAATACTTATCCACACAAAGCATAAGCAAAAATACAGCAATTCTCCGTTATGCTAGCACACACGATGGCTAGCAACCGGGCTTGACAACCAAATCCGCTTGCGCTAAAATGGAGCCAACAATTGCCGCGAGTGGGCAGCAGTTGGGAGCAGTCTTAGCATCTAAGTACGCAAATTAGCACACGAACTAAAACGCTAAGACATCATTAAAACAGATTACCGACAGGGAAGAACTACCTAGCCGGAAATTTTGCATAAGCATAAAATAAAACGCTTATGATGTCAACAAAATTCACATGCTCATATGTGGTATAATCATTTTTATGGAAATTCCTATTACACAATCAGAAGCTTGGCATATCCTTCAAAAGGATTTAGGTGAAAAATCGATCTTCATAAAAGAGAAAAACTATCAATTTGTGGCGATCATTAAGCCTATACCGACGGGGAATTACCTCTATTGTCCGTATGGACCGATTGCAAAAGATAAAGAGTCATTCAAATTAGCTATTGATGCTTTGAAAAAAATTGCAACAGATGAAAAAGCAATTTTTATTAGAGTAGAGCCCTTCCAAGCCATCGAGGCAAAATATTTACCGAAAAATACCGTCAAGTCTCAAGACCTTAACCCCAAGGAGACCTGGCTTCTAGACCTACGAGGGAGCGAGGAAGATTTATCTAGCAAACTTCCTTCACGACTCCTTCGATATTACAGGGGCGCAGAGCAAAAGGGAATTACGATTGAAACCAGTCATGACCCAGCCGATATTCATTTTCTACTTGAACTCCAAAGGGCACTAGCACGTCAGAAAAAGATCAGCACCTTCTCGGAGCATTATTTGCAAACCGAGCTAAAACAGCCCTTTGCGACTTTATACCTAGCAAAAAAAGACCAGCAAGTCATCGCAGCAGGATTGGTATTTGATAACGAGCATACCAGATACAATCTACAAGGAGCGCAATCCGACACAGGTCGCAAGCTCCACGCTACCGGTATTCTTACGATCCAGCTTATCAAAGATGCCAAGAAAAAAGGCCTCAAGACTTTTGACTTTTGGGGTATTGCCCCAGATGATGCTGGCCCTGACCACCCCTGGGCAGGATTCACTAATTTCAAAAAGACTTTTACTGGAAAAGAATTTGACCATGCTGGTACCTACGACATTATACTAGACCGCTCGAAATATAATCTATACAAGGTATTACGAAAGATTAATCGGATATTACACAGATAATAAAATTACAAGACATACAGACGTCAATGTTGAGAAAAAACATATAAGGATTTATAATTAAGCTATGAGATTTACTACTATAGACCAAGAGACCTTTCGCAAATTCGCAGAAAAGTCTCCCTACAAGTCTTTCATGCAGACCCCTGAAATTGCCAAATATCGTGAATCCAACGGTTGGACGGTTTATTATCTCGGCATGGAAAAAGATGGAAAACTGCAAGCAGCCACGATGATGGTAGCGAGACCAACCTTCCTCGGTAAATCCACCTTTCTTGCTCCAGGAGGCCCAATCTTAGATTATGAAGACAAAGAACTAGCCACGTTTTTCCTCAAACATCTCAAGAGTTATGCCAAATCCCACAATGGATACGTCCTACACATTGACCCATATTACCAACTAGTCGAGCGAGGACGTGATGGTGAGAAGATCGAAGGAGGATTCGACCACACATCGACCTTAAGCACACTCAGTTCTCTTGGATTTAAGTTAGTCCCTCATTCCGGCCAGCCCAAATATCTTTTCACGCTAGACCTTAAAGAACAGACTGCCGACCAGATTTTCACTGATATGAAGAGAAACACTCGCGGCCACATTAGAAAGGCTGAAAAACAAGGCGTTAAAATTCGAGAATTGAAAAGGGAAGAGCTCAAGATCTTCAAACAGATTACAGAATCTACCTCTGAGCGTCGTCATTTCGACGACAAACCTCTTAGCTATTACGAAAAGATGTATGACCTCTTTGCTCCAAGAAAAGAAGTCAAGTTCTTGCTTGCCGAAGCAGAGAACATCCCCCTCTCTGCCGCCATGTTTATGCTCTATGGCGACGAGGTCATTTATCTCTTCTCTGGTAGCGACGAAAAATATATGAAAGAATACAACGCTCAATATCTCATTCAGTGGCACATGATCAAATACGCCATCGAGCACAGTTTTAAGACTTACAATTTCTACGGCATCAGTGGTCTCCCAGATAAAGCCAGCAAAGACTATGGCATCTATGACTTCAAAAAAGGCTTCACTTCCGATCGGACGGGTCACGTAGTTGAGCTACTTGGCGCCCACGAGACCCCAGTGAACACATTATTTTATTACCTCCATCACCTCCTTGCCAGAATCAAGCACCGATAATAGCAAGCAGACAATATAAGGAAGTAATTTGTGCTATAATTTTTCCATGACAAATACACTCAATGGTCTGACAGACAAACAAGTAAAATCCCGCGTTGAACAGGGGAAGATTAACCGCACTAATTCTAAGACTCAAAACACAATCGGCAAGATTATCCTGAAAAACACCCTCACGATCTTTAATTTCGTCAACTTAGTTCTAGCGGTGATGATCTTCTTAGTAGGTTCGTACAAAAACATGCTCTTTATTCTTATTGCTATTGCGAACACCTTGATCAGCATCATCAACGAGGTTCGTGCCAAACGCACCGTTGATAAAATGCGCCTCGTAGCCGAGCAAAAACCTACCGTGATCAGAAATGGCAGACCAATCCAAATAGACCAGGAGCAGATTGTCGAAGGAGACCTCCTCGTCTATTCGCTTGGCGACCAAATTATCGTGGACGGCAAGATCGAAGAAGGAGTTGTAGAAGTAAACGAGGCTTATGTTACCGGTGAACAAAACAACATCACCAAAAAACAAGGCGATAAACTTATCTCGGGCTCGTTTGTCGTCTCTGGTACCTGTAAAGCTACCGCTACGGCAGTGGGAGCCGACTCAGAACTCAGCAAGATCGAACAAACCGCCCATACTATCAAGACCGCCGACTCCAAGCTCTTCAGCCTCATGAACAATATCGTCAAATACATCAGTTATGCGCTTATCCCTATCGGTATACTCTTGCTCATGGCCAGGCTTCGTGTCCCCGGTACCACTACTGAGCTAGCGGTCACCAGCACAGTAGCGTCACTGATCAATATGATCCCAGAAGGTCTCATTCTCCTTACTAGCTCCGTCCTCGCCCTCGCCACCATTCGCCTCAGCAAAAAACAAGTCCTCGTCCAAGATCTCTACTCCGTCGAGACTCTTGCTCGCGTCGATTGTGTCGCGCTCGACAAGACCGGAACGCTTACTACAGGCAACATGACAGTCGTCGACTACAAGTCCCTTCAAAAATCCTTTGAAAGGGCACTAGCATCCATTCTGAGCCACCAAGCCACAGACAATGCAACCACAAGCGCTTTAAAGCAAAAGTTCCTCACAGGCCCCAAAATTCGCGAAATAGAAGGCATTATCGAGACCATTAATTTTTCTTCAGATCGCAAATACTCAGGCATCAAAACAAAAGATGCTACCTACCTCATGGGCGCGCCAGAATTTCTTGGGGTAAAAGTCCCCGCAAAAGGGAATTATCGTACTCTAGCAGTGGTAAAAGACAAGACTTTACTCGGCTACATCTACCTAGAAGATGAACTCCGTCACAACGCCAAGAAGATCGTCAACTATTTCTACAAAAACAACATTGAAGTTAAGATCATCTCTGGCGACAGTCTAAATACCGTTCAGTCTATTGCCGAGTCAACTGGAGTACATAATGTTGACAAAGCCGTCGATTTCTCCACTATCAAAAACCCAGATTATCGCAAACTTGTTAAAGATAACACCATCTTTACACGTGTTAAACCGGCCGAGAAGAAACAACTCATCAAAGCTTTAAGAGAAGAAGGGAACACTGTGGCTATGACTGGTGATGGTGTTAACGATATCCTCGCTATGAAGGAAGCCGACGTCTCCATTGCGATTGGGGATGGCTCCGACGCCGCTCGCCGTTCCGCCAAGTTAGTTCTTCTAAACTCCGGATTCGAATCGGTCCCGTCCATTATCGACGAAGGGCGCCAATCCATTAACAACCTAGAACGTTCCACCGCCCTCTTTCTGGCCAAGACTGTCTATGCATCCATCTTAGCGGTGCTATTTATCTTTATTCCGCTCAAAGCGCCATTTGAATCACCCATCGAGATGACGCTACTCAACTTCGCTTGTATCGGTTTTCCGGGACTTATTCTCGCTCTCGAACATAACACCGAACGCATCAAAAATCGTTTTCTCAAAAACATCCTCGAATATTCTGTGCCAGTTGGTCTTACTATATCAATAGCTATGTTGGCCCTCTCCATCATGGCTCACACTGGCGTGTTCCCTCGCCACGAGCTTGCTACGACAGCGATCTTTGTCACATTTGTCATCGACCTCATCCTGATCTATCGTATTTCTCGTCCGCTCAACGCTCTACGGTCTACTCTCATAATTATAATCATCGGCATCATGGCTGGTGCTTTTCTCATCCCATTCTTCCATCACCTCTTCGACTTCGTTTTCCTAACCAACGGTGGACTCATCGTTACATTGATTACTATCGCTATCGCCACGCTCGTCTTCGAACTTATACGCTTCTTTATGCACAAAATCTCCTCTCGCACCCTCAGCTAAAAATAGTCGCACCAATCCTTACTTCATGGTACAATATGATTAAATTAACATAAGGATTATAGAATGGACTCAAATACATCATTAGAACAATCCGCCCCATCTGCCCCACATTTCTCATCTGAGGGACAGGATCAAATAGCTAACAAAAAATCCCATAACAAAACGATCATCATTTTGCTAAGCATCTTTTCAATCATTGCTACAGCCGCTGCTGTAGTATTTGGCGTGATGTACTTCACTAACCAAAAATCTACTGATCAGCCAGCCCCAGAGACGCCCGTTCAAGAGGAGGAAACAGAACAAGTAGTAGAAGAAACTGAAATCACCGACGAAAATCTAAAGAAAGACCTTGATGAAAAAATCGCAACCATTTTTTATACAGACCAGATGACACCAAGCTTTTTCTTAGACGGCGTGGCAGATGCACAGGAGCTTTTAACGAGAGGTGACCTAAGCACCAACCAAAAAATAGCTGCCACGATTGAACGTATGCCGAAATATAAATTATCCTACGATGAAGCCGTGGCCGCCGGAGCACAGAGCGGATACGGCGCAGATGAATTTGTTGCAAATGGTTATGGAGTTAAGAGTGCCGATGTCACCAAAAGATACAAAGAGATTTTTGGTGATGGTTTTACTGTTGGGGAAGAAGGTAAATACTTCTGCTCAGATTACCGATATAATCAGCAATTTGATTTTTACTTTAACCAAGTTCTCGGATGTGGCGGAACAGGTTCTATAAGAGAGATATATTACAAAAATAGATATACAGTAAATCCAGAACATGCATACGTATATATCTCAGCAGGACTATTGAATCTAGAGGATAATAAAGCGTATTGTGATCCTATCAAAAACGAGAATAACGGAATACCAGAAGGAACAGAAGTATGTGGAGAATTGTCCGCGAATCATGATTTCGAATTCAATGAATCAAACTACAAGAATTTTGCTCAATACAGAGCCATCTTTAGCAAAGACGACGACGGTAATTATTTCTTTGAGAAAATAGAAAAACTATAATCTAAACTTTTATTCGTGGTGATACTTCCCGCCGCTCGCAATTTGCGATGCACGGTAAATCTGTTCCACCACCATCACTCGAAAAAGCTGGTGGGGAAAGACCAATCTAGAGAAACTCCATACAAAATCTGATTTGGCTCGCACCTCCTCCGAAAATCCATAGGCCCCACCAATCAGGACCACTATGTCTCTACTTTGCAAAAAAGAATCCGACAGCAGTTTTGAATATTCATCTGATGATATATTTTTCCCACGCTCATCGCAACAGATCACAAAGTCCCGTACTCGATCAAACGGCCACTCAGCAAGTTTATGTGCTAGTTTATCCTCTTCATAAAATTCCCATTTAATGTCGTAGGGCTTTCGTAAACGCTTTTCATATTCTGCGATAAGCTCTGCATGCGGACCAGAGTTTTTCTTGCCGCCACATATCACCCTAATCACGGCTCACCTCAATTCGCGGATAGATATTTAATTTATAAGGATCTGTCGGTTTTGTTCCAGACAGAATCTCATAATAACATGCTGCCCCCACCATCGCTCCGTTATCACCCGAGAGTGAAGGAGCAGGAAAATATACAGGAAGGGTTGAAGTTGAATCTGGTGTATATTTCTCTGAGGAGCCTTTGCGAGGACGGCGAGCAACGGGAGTGACCGAGCCTCGTGACGACGGGCGCGAGGGAACGTTCCGAAGAGAAATACTCTCAGGTTCGAACTTCTTGCGCAGTTCACTATTCGCACTCACCCCTCCCGCAAAGACAACCGATTGGGTGTCAGGGTATTGCACCAACGCAACTTCCAATTTTTCTAGCAATATATCTATAGCGGTCTTCTGAAAAGACGCCGCAAAATCACAAACCTGTTGCTCGTCCAATAACTCCTTGAGTTTATGCGAAGGATACGATATCGGCACTCCCACTTCCTTTTGCACAGCACGAAGCACGGCAGTCTTGAGCCCAGAGAATGAAAAATCTAGTCCATCAATCTTCGGGTGAGGCAAGCGGTATTTAGAATCGTTACCCTGGGCAGCGGCTTTAGCAATAGATGGGCCACCAGGGTATGGCAACCCCAGTATCTTTGCCACCTTATCAAAACATTCTCCCACCGCATCATCTCGTGTAGTCCCCACAATCTCAAATTGGTTATGTGCGGTCATCCTCAGTATTTGCGTATGGCCACCGGAAATAACCAATGCCAGTATAGGGAAAGCAGGGGTGCCCAAAACAGAATCAGCTCCCTCACTACTAAGCCAATTTGCATACACATGTGATTTTAGATGATGCACCGCATATAGTGGCTTATCGTGTAAGATTGCCAACGTACGCGCAGTAAGAGTACCAATAAGCAAAGAACCAAGTAAACCCGGAGCATGTGTCACGGCTATAGCGTCGATATTATCCCAGTCACACGAAGCATTCGCAAGTGCCTTATCGATCACTGGTAAAATCGCCTCAAGATGAGACCTTGCTGCAACCTCCGGTATCACTCCTCCATATTCAGCAAAAATATCGATCTGCGACACTACAACATTAGACAAGATCTCTTGTCCATCACGCACGACAGAAGCCGCAGTTTCATCACAACTCGTTTCAATACCTAATATCAACATTTCGATTATTATACCACAATCGCAAGAAATCACAATGTTTAACAGAGAAAATATATCACCAAGTGAATAATCAAAAAATCAACTAAAAATAAGGTATATATTAAATAATGTGGTATAATAACCATATGGATAATCAGAACTTTGAACAACAATTTACACAAAACGTAAGATCATCTGCGGCCCAGCCTACAGGCGTAGAGTCTGGTAGCTCCTCTAAGCTACCTCTAGTAATCTCTATCGCCCTCGCGGCCATCGTGTTAGTAGAGTCTATTGTGCTTCTCATTACAATTAGTAATTACTCAAACGCAGTTAATAATTATTTCTCAGACGAAGTGGATGAGGGTGAAGTAGTAGAAGGGGGCGTCATTGATAATGATACCGTCGAAGATGATTATGTCTACGACGATGAGGGTAATCTTACTGCTATGGAAATCACCTGTACCAACGAAAGTGGCACCAAAATTAAACTCGATAAGTCCAACAAATTAGAAATACTGGATTCTAGCTCTAATGTTACCGCTTCTGGCAGCTATACCATCCTTCGCGATAGTGTCATCTCCCTGGCTGGTTCCAGCAATGATCGTACTTTCTACTACGATGGTCTCATTCTCGCAGACGGCACCACTATCTACGATTGCGAGGAAGAAGTGAATGGTTCAGACACCGAGTAGGCTCTTCAGGAACAAGTTTTTCTTACTATTACCAATCTTTTTGTGCTCGCTTCTCATTATTTCTCCTACTCATGCCAGCACTAGGATTACTAAGAGTCAGATCGAAAGTGCAGCCGTCTTCAAATCATTATACTCTGGCTCCCCTCTTGGCGCTGCCACCCAAGGCGGAGTCGTCACAGAAGACTATTATGTTTTTTCCGATTGTAAAGGTCGCTCTGGCGCAAGCTGTAGGAATGGTTACATCCGGATCGTCAATCGTAATAGCTGTGCCAAAGTCAAGTATATTAAAACTGACGTCAAGAGTGTTAGAGGGCTCTATTATAATCGCGGTAAAAAACAAATCACTGTCGTCAACAAAGACGGTAACAGAGCCGGGTGCCTTAGCTTAGGAAGTAACCCTAGTTTTAAAACCTCAGGTAGCTGTACAATGCCACCTAGTCTGACTTACTCAAGGGGGGGCTATTCTCAAGGAGTGGCCGCTGAATATAATGGATACAAGTACAAGATCTCTGGACTGGGGACTTCTGAAACCTACATTCTCGTTTCAGGGAAGGGTGTATACAAAGAATATTATATTAAGAATAAAGACATTAAAGCTGTATCTAAACTCAAAGCCAAATACGGCTTTGAGCCAGAAGGTATATCTGTTGACAATAAGACTGGTGAAGTATACATTAGTTATGCACTTAGAGTTCCTGGCAAGAACAACCGGAGAATATTCTTTCTCAAGATTAAATCATCAGTTTTTAAGTCATACACCGGAAAAAGTGGTCAAAGTAGCACTCCAGTCTGCAACAATACTAAAGCATCCACGAACTCCAATTCTGGTTCCTCCAGTTCCGGTGGCTCCTCATCTAAAGTAGAACCGTCCAATAAAGAATCCTACAACCCATCCCAATCCACCTACGATGGCTCTGTCGCCACTAATTTCTTTGGTAATCTACAGGACGACAATAAAGGTTGCGGTGTCTTTATGGTCCTTAATTTCATCATTGACATGCTCACATTCGGTATCGCCATCGCTGCAGCAATAGGAATTGGCATTGCAGGCATTACCTACCTCACTGCCAAAGGCAACGTAGCTCAAGCCACCAAAGCCAAGCGTCGTATCTATGAAATCATCATAGGTCTTGCCGCATACGCAGTCCTCTATGTAGGTCTTAACTTCCTCCTTCCGGGTGGCAACTGGAGCGTCAATAAAACGTGTGAAGCCGCCTCTTCTTCTAGCCGCGCCGTGACGGGGAATCAGAACTAAAGAGTAAAGAAGCTCAACCTCCCATCTAGCAGTAATTCTAGTACACCTGCTACAAAAACTAATGACGATAGTAGTAAAGATAGTAATTCCACTGCCGAAAAGCTTGCCACCACTGCCTAGTCATGTCTGTAGTATATGATAAAGGCATTGGCAGCCCACTGATAACTTCATGGGGCAAATTCAAAAAAATGGCCAAAAAATATGATCTCACGCCGATGAAATGGGATGGCAATGTCTCAAAACTCAAACGTGGCGATATCCTAGTCTATAAAAAACCTACGGTTGGGAGAAATGGCGCTGGCCAGCATACTTTCATTTATCTAGGAAATAATCTCGTCGCAGAAGGAAGCCGCAGAAAACATTATTACGGGATATATCCAAAAAACCGCAGGCAAGGTCGTACTTAATCGAAAAGACAAGAAAATTTTCTTCATAGCCCGTGCCAAGAACTAACTATACTAAACATACATAGTCGTGCTATAATAACCATATGGATAATCAGAGCTTCGAACAACAATTTACACAAAACGTTAGATCATCTGCAGTTCAGCCTGCCAGCATGGAGCCCGGTGGATCCTCTAAGTTACCGCTTATAGTCTCTGCTATTCTTGCAGTTATTGTCCTAATAGAATCCGTCGCCCTTATTATCATGCTCTCCAATTATTCAACCGCAAATAATGAGTACTTTGCAGATGATACAACCGAAATAGGAAGCGAAGATGGGACCGACGATACATTCGTCTACGACGAAGACGGCAACATTACTGCCATGGAGATCACCTGCACTAACGAAAATGGCGCTAAAATCACACTCAGTAAATCCAACAAATTAGAGATATTCGATGCTAACTCTACACCTATCGACTCCGGAGATTATACTATCACGTATGATAGTATAATCTCCTTCACTGGGTCTGGTAATGATCGCCCCCTCTATTATGATGGCTCCTTCCTCGCAGACGATACTGTTATCTATGATTGTGAGGAGACTATAGATGAAGAGACTGCAGAATAATATTTTTGCGAAATTATTACTGGGGTTAATGTTATGCATACCCGCTATATTTGCACCAACCGTATACGCTGATAATGTGCAAAACGTCAAAACATTCTCAGTTAATGGCTGGTCCCAAGGAGCAGTACTTACCAAAAAATACTATGTCTATACGGATTGGAGCGGTAATAGTTTTAAAGTGATACGATGCGATCGCTCTGATGGTGGAAATTGCAAATCTAGCGCAACCTTTAGTGGTAAACCATCATCCATGTACCACAAATGGGGAACAGATTATGCACAGGCGATCTTAAAAAAGAGTAGCGGGATGTATTGTATCAAACTATCAACCATGGAAAAATCAAGCGGCTGCGGCTCAATGTTGAGTAGTAGTGGCTTAAGTGCGAACGGCGACATTGATGGAGCGCGCCAAGGATGGACCAAATATGGCAATTACTATATGCGGGGCTATGGCAACAACGGCGGAATGCAAAATTACATCTGGGTATTCAATTCGTCTAAAAATATAGTAAAAAAATGGGCTATCCCACTAAGCGGAGGGGAGGTAGAGGATGTTATGGTAGACGGAGACACTGGCCAGGTATGGTTTACATGGTATGGTAGCTCTCGACATATTACTTATTATAAAGTAGCACAATCAGTCTTCAGCGAATACTTTAATCCTTCTAGCCAAAGTTCCAGCTCCTCCTCAGACTCTGGAAGCTCCTCATCCATTGTCCCACCGTCTAAAAAAGAACCTTATAATCCATCTCAATCAACATACGATGGCTCTGTAGCCACAACCTACTTCGGCAATCTCCAAGACGACGATGAAGGCTGCGGCGTGTTCACGGTTCTTAATTTTATCATTGATATACTCACTTTCGGCATCGCCATCGCTGCCGCTATAGGAATAGGACTTGCTGGCACTACCTACCTCACCGCCAAAGGCAATGTAGCCCAGGCCACCAAAGCCAAGCGCCGCCTTTACGAGATTATTATAGGACTTGCCGTATATGCAGTCCTCTATGTAGGTCTCAACTTCCTCCTTCCGGGTGGCAATTGGAGTATCAATAAAACATGCGAAGCCGCCTCCTCTTCTAGTCGCGCCGTAACAGGAAAAGATACCCCAAAACAGAGTTCAACTAAAGAAAAAACAGAAGCGGCGAAACAAGAGGCCACGGCCAAAAACAAAGCCGCTTCAGACGAGAGCAAGGCCAAAACCGCTGCAGAAAAGGTTGCCTCTACTGCCGAAGCCCTCGCATGGCCCAGCGGAACCGCTAAGGCCAAATGGGCTAAATGTTGGGATGGATGCAAAAAAACTTCTAAGAAGGCCAAACCATACGGCAAATCCACTACCCTTGCCAAGAAATATGGAGTTACAGCTAATCTATATGATTGTGGAGGTTATGTCCAGCTTGTCACAACTGTTGTAAGAGGGAAAAAGACTAAAAGTCTTCTCCATGCTGCCCTTAGCTCGTTTAAAAAATTCAAAACTCTAGCAAATCAATATCATTACAAAGCTTTTAATTGGGATGGAAAGATGTCTTCGCTAAAGCGTGGCGATATTCTTGTCTACAAATGGAGCAACAAAAATGCTCAGCATATTTATATATATCTAGGGAATAATCGTGTCGCTAACGCCAACTTCACCCCAGGAGATAAAAAGTACTACGCTCACATCATTAAAGTCGGAGCAGGTAATAGTTTACGCAGCAAGGCTAACAAGAAATTCGTCTATGTTGCTCGCCCGACCGGCTAATATTATTACTGACAACAAAAAAAGCGAGATAACACCCTTTAACTTAAATGGCTAGGCTGGCAGGATTCGAACCTGCGAATGACGGGA
>JAZQBP010000043.1:0-10609 GCA_045545815.1 Candidatus Nanosyncoccus sp.
TATAAGCGCACCTTATCTGATTCTGGCCGTCAGGTCCCACAAATGGTGATCTCAAATGGGGCAGAGAGGCCTATATTCGCGCCAGTTAAGAACCAGGGAAATATCGAGCCAAATAGGGCCAACGTGCGCACTACCGAACAAAAACCGAACTTAAGACGAGTCTCTAGTCCGCAAGAAGATTTACGAAGGTCGGGACTTAGTCCAAATGCCGCTGAGGGTAAAGAAAGACTCGGACTTAAAGATCTAGCCCGTATGGTCAGCGAAAACGGCGAGGGAAATGTGAAGTTCGTAAATCAAAACAGCGCTAAAAAAGGGAATCAGAAGCACCAAAAAGGGAAGAGGAACCACAAAAAGTACCCTGGTTTTAGCCGCCCTAACCCTGTGAAGTCTAATCCAGTCCCTTCACAGGTAAATCCTGCTCCAGCTCAGACTAAACCCACTGTTCAACCCTCCTCTACCCCTGTGCGGCCTCAAGTAGAATATCAGGAGAAGACCTCTGTTACGATCAATCCATCGCATAATTCTCTTCCCCTGTCCACCCCTGTTAAAGACACTGAGAATTACGCCGAGCGAGACAACTCGGTGGATGGATTCTTGTCGATAAAACATTAAAGGTTTGGATATTGACCGGGCAAAAGCCCAGCAAAGACCAAGAAGGAATTATGAAGCAGCAAAAACTGCTTCATAATTTATATTTGAAATAAATATAGTTGGAGTTTGGCGAATGTTGTAGTTTCCATGTCCGCATGGTCTTAATGTCGCACAATATAGATTTTAAGACATTACGGTTATGTTTATTAGACGATAAGTTATCGTCTAAAATAGGTAGATATTTCTGGTAGGGCGGGAATTGTCCTCATGATTCAATATTATTTTGAGGAACCTTTCCTAGATTTGTTATGTTGTGGTTCTTATCAAAATCCCAGTTACGCGAGCGTCCATCCTGAGTATTTTTCAAAGTTGGTTGCAGTTGATTGGGCCCCAGTCTGAGCGATTTATAGGATACGTAAGATCACCGACTAAGACGCTCGCGTCTGACGGATTTTGTAAGAACTAGCAACAGAACAAGTCCATGTTCCGAAAAATAATTTGAATCAGGTGGGCAAAACTCGTCTGATCTAGGCCCAAATCTGCCTATTTTGGCGGATTTTTGTAGATTTGGCCAAATTTTACAAATTTGACTTTTCCCCGCTTTTATTTCCCTTTTTCGTTCCCTCCCCTGTTATTTTCTATATTTTATTCCCCATTCGTGTTGCACGACCTAAAAAAGTCTGAACAAAAACCGAACAGAAACAGGGTATCACCAGAATCGTTTTTAACAGAGGTATACCCCTGTAGCTTATTCCCTATTTCCAGAAGGCGCGTCCAGGAATCCTGACATCGAGATACTCGAAGTCATTAGTCCCCTGTCCGGCGAGGTAGCGGATCAGACGATCTGTATCTTCGGCCGAAGCGCTGGCATCACGATCGATAGTGTATTTTACGTAGCCCGTATAGCCGTTTAGATAGATGTAGACAAGGCGGATCGAACCAGATGGGATGACAGCTTTGGATGGCTGATAACCGCGCCCACGCAGATGAGTCTCGGTCTCACCAATAAATGAACGCATGCGGTTAGTAATCTGGCTTTCTGTAGTCGCATTTTCATCAACTATCTCGATGGTGGGCTGGTAGTCTGTAACAACCTCTTCTTCGACGACTTCGATTGGCTCGGATTGACTACTGTGGATTAAAATCGCAGAAATAATAATCAAGATGAGTGCTAAAATAGCAAAGCCTATCAAAGTGAAAGAGACGCGAAGAGCCTTCTTCTTCTTGTCTTTTTTGCGAGCAGCAATACGCTCATTTTTGGTCTCAAGATGTTCGCGACGTTCGCCTATAGTCCTACCGGACATAATGGTAGACTTGCGATTCATTTTGCGTTTTACGAGTTTTGGCTCTTCTCCCACCGACTAAGCCTCCTCCAAGATAATGTCTGCGAGGCGACGAGCAGCGTCCGAGCGTGCCTCTTCGGCAAGACGGTCAGCCATATCTGCGCGAAGGCGAGGAGATTTGACTACGTGACGAATCTCATCTAGTAATATCTCTGGATGCTGGACCATTTTAAAATCATTGACCATCGACACGGCACCAGACTTGGCGAGACGCTCAGCGTTCTTAGTCTGATGGCCACCTGGAAGGCGCGCAAATGGCACTAGAATGACGGCCTTTTTAAGGCTTGCTAACTCGGCGATGGTAGTAGCACCAGCGCGTGAGACTATCACGTCGGCTGCACCCATCAATTCGTCCATAGTGGTATTAAACTCCCACATACGGAAATTGGATTCGAGTGAAGCGTGTTCCCAATCTTCGTATTTTTTGAGGTCTACCATGTTCTCGTAATGTTTGCGGCCGGCAACTAGACCAACTGAAGTAAACTTAAGTAATTCTGGCAAGATTGCCCTGGTAGCCTCGTTGAGATTCTCGGAACCTTGGGAGCCGCCAGTGATTACGACAAGTGGCTTATCGGGATTAAATGAAAAGGCTTTTTTAAGAGATGCTTGTTTCGAGGCGCTGACTGGCTTAAACTCGGCTCCAACTGGAATGCCGGTCCATACATAGTTAGGGTGTTGTTCTTGTACTTCTCTAGCAATTGGCATGCCGAAAGCGACCTTGGTAGCTCGCTTCATGAGTAGACGGTTAGCTAGTCCGGCTACGGCGTCAGACTCGTGGATGATGTAAGGGATACGAAAAAGCTTTGCAACTAGGCCAACAGGTAGTGAGACAAATCCACCTTTTAAGAAAATAACATTGGGTCGAGATTCTTTACGAAATAGACGCCAAAAAGATGTGAGGATGCCTGCGATGAAACCGAAAAAGCCACAAATATTACCGAAAATTAGATCTTTTAATGTTAGTCCAAAGTGGACAAAATAATCCTTGAAAGTCCAACCCGCATAGCGATGGAACTTCCCTGCTGGCAAACGTCGGACTCGGATATAGGTCGTTTTTTTACTGCGGGCTTCTTCACCCCATGCTACACCTAGCTCAGTAGTGAGACGAGTGACGTTTTTGTAATATTTAAAATCTGTCCAAAATTCTACCTCGGCACGAGGCTTCTTTTCTAGAATCTCACGAACTACGGCGACGGCTGGTGTGATGTGTCCCCCGGAGCCGCCCCCTACTACTAATATCTTCATTTTGAATTACCTCTCTACTAGTATAACATGAAATCTGCAAAACTAAGCCCAAAGCAAAACCGAGAAAGA
Source organism: Candidatus Nanosyncoccus sp. (assembly GCA_045545815.1). GTDB lineage: Bacteria > Patescibacteriota > Saccharimonadia > Saccharimonadales > Saccharimonadaceae > Nanosyncoccus. The sequence goes on from JAZQBP010000043.1 coordinate 3,249, forward strand.
CCATACTTGTTCCGCCATAAGAGAGCAAAGGCAGGGTGATACCAGTCACAGGTACCAAGCTGGTCATAGCCATAATATTGACAACAACCTGAGCTAAAGTCCAGGCAAAGACTCCGACTACGATGAGGCGATCTTCATTATCGGACGTACCGCCAGCGACTTTGAGCATACGGATGAGCATTACACCAAACACCGCCAGGATGAGGAATAATCCGACGAACCCAAAGGTCTCACCCATGATGGCAAAGACGGAGTCGTTGATAGATTCGGGTAAGTAACCGGTAGCCTGTACAGAATTGCCGATACCAACTCCAAATAGCCCACCAGTGCCAATGGCGAGCATTGCATTTTCGACATGATAAGTAGAATCGCTTGATTCCCCGCCCTGGAGTGTAGTGAGCCAAGCATCCACGCGTTCCATACGGTGGCTTGATGTAGCAACCGCTCCTACGGCGACAACAAGGATTAGTGCCACCATGAAGAGATACTGACGTACGGGTACGCCTGCGATCAGTAGCATACCAAAGATGATAGAAATGAGCGCTACGCCTGTACCCAAGTCCCCTTGCGCAATAACTACGAGAAAAAGGGCTAAGCCACAAACTACAAGGAGCGGTAGCCAGAATTCTTTTAGGTCGCCAATCTTACCTTCTTCCCTTTTACGGGCTAGAAAATCGGCAAGATAGATTACCATAGCTAGTTTTAATAGCTCGGCTGGCTGGAAACTGACTGGGCCAAGTTGGAACCAGCGACATTCACCAAGTTCACACTTGGCTAGGCTGGAGTGCATAAGTGATAATATCCAAAGTAGGCCGGACAAAACTAGTGCGACGATCATGATCGGTTTGGCGTATTTCTTAACATATCTGACTGGTATCCACTTAAAAGCTGCAAAAAAAGCTAGTAATGATAAGGCTACGGCACGTAGTTGTCCAAGAAAGAAATAGTTTGAATCATAATCTGTGCCGTAGGTGCTGTTTAGGACATTCGCGCGCATGGGGCCAATGGCATAAATAATGATAAGGCCGAGCGCCATCAAGCCGAGCGTGGCGAACAATATGACCAAGTCGGATCTGTGCTTACGAGTCTTCATATGGCACCTCCGGTGGCGGCGATGAAGATGCCCAGTATCGCACAAACACCGGCAATGATCCAGAAACGCATGACTATCTTGGCCTCACCCCAACCAATTGCTTCAAGATGATGATGAAGTGGTGCAGAAATGAAGATCTTGCGGTGAAGGAATTTTTTGCTAGCAAGTTGCAAGAGTGATGAACCTGCTTCTATCACAAAAGGTAAACCGATGATTGGAAGCAATAAGAACGAGTTTGTCATCATAGCTACCACGCCAAGACCTGCCCCAAGGGCAAAAGAACCAGTGTCACCCATCATGAAGCGAGCTGGAGGTACGTTGAACCAAACGTAGGATAGTAGCCAGCCTACAACTGTGAGACAGAAACCAAACAACATGATGTTGCCTTGGAATAATGCGATCACACCATAGGCGGCGTAGGCTATCATCGATAATCCGCCAGAAAGACCATCTAGACCATCAGAGATATTAACCGCGTTGGAGGTGGCTACAACTGCAAAGGCGAAGATCAAAATCATCCAGAATTCGCCAATCTTGAAGTCACCAATAAATGGCACCATGATGTCGGTCCATCCGAGTTTAACGGCGAAAAACCAGCCGAGAGCAAGCCCGACTAGGCTGATCAACAAAAATTTAACTGGACCACGCAAACCAGCTGCACCACGACCAGAGCCAAAGATATTGATACAGTCGTCGATCACGCCAACTAATGCCCCACCAAGAAAACCAACTAGCGGTAGCCATGTCTGTCCACGGTCAAGATTAAAAGCCCAAGTGACAGCAGTGACAGCTAATACTCCGACTAGTCCTGCCATGGTTGGGAAGACGTGCTTGAATTTGTGAGCGTGGAGCTTACGCATAACTGGGAGGTCTTTGCCGTCAACAGTAGTCTCTTTTTGTTTTTTCCAAAACTTATATTTATAGGCAAAATGGGTATAAAACGGAGTCAGCACCATCGAGAAAAGGAAGCCACCAAGCGCTAATAGTAATCCATAAAAAACTTCGTCATTAATACTCATAACCATATTATACCATTATTATTTATTAAAAGATACTTCACGCTTTTTAGGCTCCTGGTTTGATCTTTAAATAGTCAATCACGTAGTTAGAAACATCATCAAATAAGCCGCTAGCAATCTGGCCATCAAGATATTGTCCTTCACCGAGCATCTTGACCATGATGACATATTTTGGCATTTCCCCATTTGGAGCGATAAAGCCAATGTAGGTGCCGACCGTCTCACTCATGGTATCATCGTAGGCGCCGTCTTTGATGACCTGAGCGGTACCGGATTTACCGCCAATGCTGTAGCCAGGTCGGTCAATACCAGCTTTGACCTTATAATCACGGTTGTTGACAAACATCTCTCGCATCATGGCGGAGGTCTCGTCAGACAAGATCTTATCTTCGACTTTCGGCTCATTGGACTTAAGCGGAGTAATCTTATCGTCAATCAATTCCCCTTTAATGATTGATGGGGTGTGATAAGTGCCACCATTGACTACGGCTGAGTAGGCACTGGCGGTCTGGATCATAGTAATGCCGAGGTTTTGCCCGAAAGTCATATTGGCGTAGACCGAGTCACGACCCCAACCTTCGTTGGGATCAGGAATAAATCCTTCAGCTTCGATTAATTCGATACCAGTCGGTTGTCCGAGGCGGAATTTGTTGTGATAATAATCATAGAGCTTTTCCCTACCCTGCTGGGTAATCTGATTAGGATTACCCCCGAGAAGCTTGAGCGCATAAATAGAGCCTGTGTTGAGGGACCAGTATAAAGCCGTACGCATATTGATGGTGCCATACAGACTAGAGCGTTGCTCAGCATTCTTGATCTCCCAACCATCGATGGTCTCAGAGCCTTGGTTGAAGTAAGTAGTATCGGGAGTCATCATCCCCTCATTGATAGCAGCAGAAAAAGCAAAACTCTTACAGACGGAAGCAGGTTCGTATGGGACTTCGGTAATTTGATTTAGATAGGCAGAGGCATCAGTAACATTGCCATAATTAGACGGATCGTAATTTGGTAGATTGGCCATAGCTAAGACCTGTCCGTTATTTGGATCCATCACGAGCGCAGAAGCGTGCGTAGCGGCTGTATTATTAATATGTTTTTCAGCGATTTCTTCAACGCCACGTTCCAGACCACGGTCCACTGATAAGACGAGATTTTTACCATCTTCGGCAGGGATCTTGACGTTGTCATCTCCAATCGAGAGCGCAACTTTGTTGACGTCGGCAGTGGATTTGATGGTGCCATCTTTACCGGAGAGAAGGTCGTTTAATGAGCCTTCAATACCGTATTGCCCAAGGCCATCAGCGTTAACAAAGCCCAAAATAGTTGAACCAAGATTCCCTTCCGGGTAGACACGTTGGTTGGATTTCTTGAACCAGACATTATCAATTTCCTGTTCATTAATCTTTTCTATAACATCGCGTGGAACATCTTTGGCGATAATGGAATAGCGCAATCCTTCAGTGTTGTAGACCTCTTCGAGATCAACAGCCGCGTAATCTTTAGCATAATCTTCAAGTACTCGTTTGGCCGTTTCTTTGTCAGTGACAGCTGGGTCAATAATAATCTGATATTTAGTTTGGTTGAGGACGGCGGCGACAGGTTCGTTTTTGTCCATCATATAGATCTCGCCGCGTCGAGCTGTGATAGTCTCTAAGATGGTGTGTTCTTCATCGGCCTTAGCAACCCAGTGGTCGTGCTCGATGATCTGAATAACAAAAAGTCGCACAGCTATAATAGCTAGTGCAACAATAACAACGCCCTGCAAAAGCTTGAGCCGATGACGGGGAGAGTTAGACGTTTCTACTTTAGTATGGTGCTGATAATTACTCCGTGGCATATCCGGTTACCGTCGCGTCTTCCATCGCAGCAGCGACAGTGCTGGTACGCGCGGTAGCGACAGAATTTAAGCGAGCTTTCTCGACTGCAAGGTCGTCTTTTTTGGCGTTCATTTCAGTGATTTCAGATTCAACCGAGGAAATTTCATAATCAAAACTGGTGGCTTTGGTGCCTTCAGCAACGTAGATCAAACCAAAAACGAGGGTGAGCATACTGACGATGACAATCTGAGAGATAGAACCTAAGTTCCTTTTGGTGTGTCGGACAGTATTACGGTTGCGGACGAACGTGGTCGTTCCCTGGCGTCTGGTGACGAAAGTTTGATCTTGCATTTTATTATTATTCCTCGCTATGTTTATTTTTGTTTTCTATTTAATTTGGCCTGTCATAGACCGGGGGCTTTTTAAAAGCAGAGCTATAAGTAACTTTTAATAGTGTCCCCGGGAAGGTCATACACTCCACACTCTCCGTGTGAATCTCTATTTGGTAGGCCTAGTCGGCCCACGACACTAATCCCGGAACGCCTCGGGCGCGAATCTTGTGATGACTCGTGCCCGAGCCTAAGGGGGACTTTAGCGGAAATTTACCTTAACAGTTTGCTTGCGCGATTTATTCGCGATAACGATTTGTTTTGGCATATTGCCTCCTTTTTGTTTATTATTTTTGTTTTATCAATTCCGTTTTCTCGCAAGACGCAGTTTAGCGCTACGAGAACGCGGGTTGATAACTAACTCCTTTTCTCCAGCAGTGATCAATTTTTTAGACGGCAGTTCGAGAGGCGATTCCTCGCCAAGACTGGTAGCATCCTTTAGAAAGTCTTTGACCAAGCGGTCTTCGAGACTGTGAAAAGATATGATACCAAGACGGCCGCCAGGGTTTAAAAGCTTCGGAAGGTATGGCAAGGTATTCTCGATCTGCTCCAACTCACGGTTGACTTCGATTCGAATAGCTTGAAATACTCTTGTAGCGGGATGGATCCTACTATAGCCGTGGATCCGCACACGGATCAGCTCTGCTAATTCCCTGGTACTACGAATGGGTCGGTGTGTCACTATCACTCGCGCAAACATATTACTGCGGCCCGACGGTATCTCACCGTAGGTGGCAAAAATGTGCGCTAATTCTCTCTCACTATATTTATTTACTACGTCCGCCGCGGTCTTCTCTTGCCTTCTATCCATTCGCATATCGAGAGGAGCATCCTGTTGAAAAGAAAAGCCCCTTTCACCTATATCTAACTGCGGAGATGAAACTCCAAAATCCGCAAGTATCATATCAAAAGTCTTTCCACACTCGAAAAGCTGTAGCACCGCACTATAAAAATCTGTATTCTTAATCTCGATCGTAGACGGGAATTTACGCTTCAAATATTCGGCGGCAAATTCATCGCGGTCGACTAAGACTGAATCCTTATAATTCCGTGTTACATCCAAAATTTCGCTAGCATGACCTCCGAAACCGGCTGTCAGATCTAAATACGACTCTCCTGGTTTTGGACTTAATCCTGCTAGGACTTCAGATAATAATACTGGGGTATGTAGTTTCTCCATGTATATATTATACACTGTTTTGTCGCTTGAGACCGTTCAACTAGAAACTTCAGCGGGTTTGTTTCTGCTTTGATTTTTGTTTGTCCACAATGAATCTACTACGATCGTCTGACTTACGCTAGGTAGGTCACATAATCATAGCCGTTGAGAGACTTATTGTGTTATAACCATATAGAGTTTTATTGGGAGGTGTGTATTTAAGGAAGGAGCTCACGATTGTTTTTTCGCATCTCGCTTAATATTTAATGCGCGCGAAGCTCCTAGATGGTCGGTCTCAAACTTTGTTAATGTACGACTTTTTGTTTAGCGTTTTGATGTTTTATTCGCTTGTTATTAGTTTATGATAATTCTGACGAAAATGCAAGAGCTTTTTTAGACTTTTTTTGTGATCTGGTTTTTCGCATATGTGGAAAACTCCCCTGTTAATTTACCGAACACTTATGTTCTAAAAACCGAACGCTAGGGGTCGTAAAAACCGAACAAATGAGGTTGATTTTATTTATGTTTTATTTTCTTGTATAGTAATGTTGTGATTCCCTTCTTGTGGAGCTAACAGATACCTTGACGATTATACTATCTTGTGGTATAATTACGGGATTAGTGTTATCTACTGTACGAAAGGAGTGGGGTTAATATGATGGATAATACTTGCACCTATAAAAGTTGTTGGGAAAAGTATGAGCGGATCCGCTCGGAATACACGGACCTACAATTCGCTGCGAGGCGGCGCGAAAAGACTTTGGCTCAATACGTGAAGCCAGAAGTTCTCTCGGAGATACAGGGTGAGCTTGAAACTCTGCTTGAAGAGTCTGGTTCCTTGTCTGTAAGGGCTAGAGCCGATCTGCAGAGTGCAACCACCTCGATGCTCTATATAGTGACATCGACGCTCTGCGATTGCTATCTCTACAAATTGGATCCGGCAGCAGATTTTGATAACTATGCTATTAATAAGGAGGTGGCAATATAATGAGCTCTAAATACGATGAATTGATGGAGAGATTTGAGACTGCTCGCAAAGGGTATGTTGCCCTGGTAAAAGGAGCTGAGGCGTCTCACATGATGCTGGAACAGTACGTCGATATGGCGGACCTCTCGGAGTTGAGAAATACGCTTGATACTATCATCAAGGAGGCCAAGGATAGACTTGACAATTATGATGAGTATCTTGATGTTACTGACAAAGCTACAGCTCTTTTGAAGACTGTGAAGTTGACAATGTATTCATCACAGCATGTCAGCTCTAAGTAGGATCCCAACACCTGACCGGCGCTAAGGCGCCGGTTTTTCTTGTCTTAAAAGTGTGCTATAATGATGAAAAATAAGTGTGAGGTATAAATGGAAAATTCTACAAATAATCCTGGTGGTGCAGAACCGTTTGATGTCTTTTTGTGGGCGAATGAGATCGACGAAGTAAAAAACAATGTATCGGCAGAGTTGTTCTTATTCAATAAGAACTATACGCCGTACAAGATCAAATATTCCGACAAACTGACTGGGGCGGTGAAAGCAATGTTTATGCAGGAAGCAATCTCGTACATTATTACAGAGGCTGATAAAGGGCTGGAGTGCCGTGAATATGAACGAGCTGACGGCGAGGAGAAAGTGATTTATCGTACACTAGTCTCTAAGGTTGGCCGAGCTGAGACTTTGATCCACCTGATTGAGAATGAGTATAAAGATATAGATTATTTCTCGGAAAACGAGTACGATTTCAAGAAAGTTAAAGGTATTATTGCGCGCTTTACTTATCCTGGTGAAGATGGGATGAAGGCCTTTTATATTGCGAAGCTACTACCGGCGTCTTCGGCGCTTAAAGGTTCTGCCTCTTGGGAGATCAATGGTGAGTCGTTTGAGCCATTCTCT
>JAZQBP010000044.1:0-27397 GCA_045545815.1 Candidatus Nanosyncoccus sp.
CCACCTACGCAACTCTTTACACCCAGTCAATCCGGATAATGCTTGGACCCTACGTATGACCGCGGCTGCTGGCACGTAGTTAGCCGGTCCTTATTCATAACTTACCATCATATTTCTCGGTTATAAAAGCAGTTTACAACCCGAAGGCCGTCATCCTGCACGCGGCGTTGCTCCATCAGGCTTTCGCCCATTGTGAAAGATTCCCTACTGCTGCCTCCCGTAGGAGTCTGGGCCGTGTCTCAGTCCCAGTCTGGATGATCATCTTCTCAAACCATCTAACGATCGTCGACTTGGTGGGCTCTTACCCCGCCAACTATCTAATCGTACGCAGGCCAGTCCCAAACCGCTCGAAAGCTTTAATCCGAAGATCATATGCGGTATTAGCTACTCTTTCGAGTAGTTATCCCTCAGTTTGGGGTCCGTTCCCACGCGTTACTCAGCCGTCCGCCGCTCGTCAGCAGGGTCTCACGGTTCCCTCGAAGTCATCAACCTACGATAATGCGCTAGGTGTGTCAAGGAAACGGTGAGACCCCCTGTTACCGCTCGACTTGCATGTATTAGGCACGCCGCCAGCATTCATCCTGAGCCAGGATCAAACTCTCCATTAAAGTTGATAAAGTATTTTTGCAAGCGGGTCCTGTCCGAATACCTTTTTCTCGGACACACTCAAGGCCGTTCGGCCAAGCTTATGGTCCTCAAAAAAAGGTATTTCGGCCACCCGCTTGCAGCTTTATCAGAATATCAAGTTTAATAACTCAACATAAATTAAAAACTGACGATGATTAATTGCACAACTAAATTGTTAAATTATTTTCAAAGACTGGTAAAATTACTACTCGCAGCTTTGAACTGTTCCCATTTTATCGCAAATATTTTGCCTTGTCAATAGGTTTTTTAGAGATTTTTGGAGAATCTTTGTGGGTTGGCCAAAACAACCAGACTATCGCCAAGATATTTACTAGCACTATCGCAATAAACCACCATGGCAATTCCCTGGCTGTATCTATAAAACGTTCAATAATGCCAGTTTCGGGAGCTTTGATTTCGTTGGTTGTTACTCTATGGCCATCATCTGATGCTACGGTTGATTGTTCTGTAGTCCCAGTTGATAAGTCTGCTTGGACTTGTGGTTCTTGGTCGCCTTCGGTGGTTTGATCTTTTACCTGTGTATCCCCAGCAGTAGCATCTGTGGTATCTTCTGTCTGGCCACTTGTGTCTGAGCCTGGCTGTTCTCCGAGAATCTGCGCAACAAAAGTTGTCTCGCGCGGTGGCATAAATCTACTGTCTCCATCAGATGACAACATGAGGTGGCACTCTGTGCCTGGAGTATAATCTGGGTCGTTTAGACACGACCTGTAGTCAGTATACCCCATAGAGTTGAATTGATCAGCAAAGACGGCCAGACTGACACGACCATGGGGATTATCTCTCATTTCGTCGGCGTCAACAGGTAATTCAAATTCTTGCCCCGACGGATAATTCTCTTCTCCGCTACGATAGACTATATGTGGCATAGTACTAAAGATCTGTTCTGGCGGATATGCGTAGTAATATCTACCAATCTCACTGGAGTTTTTTAAATCATCAAACCAAGCGATAAAGATATGACGAAGTGGATCATGCCATTCTTCACCCATGCGGCGCATCATCGAGTCCTGGTCAAAGTACAAAACTTTCATAGTCCCCTGTTCTGGGTTAATGGATGTAATGTGAAATTGTGATTCTTCGAGCCTATCTAGGGCAACATATTGACTGTTGTAATCGTCAAGGCGTTGAAAGTATAGATTGTCGCGACAGCCGATATCCTTGCCGCATTGCTCGTTCATCTCTGCATCGGCAACCTTTTTAAAATCTAGTAGTTCCTCGACTGTCCACCAGGTTCTCTCATCTTCCTTATATAGGGCAGATGAGTCCTGGGCCGAGAATGTCAGACTTCCCGTGGCCATGATGGCAGTTAATAATAGTAAATGAGTCTTTCGCATAGTACTCCTCTCTGTTAATTAATTTGAGAGGAGTATAGGCATATCAATACTCGAAATGCAACCCCCTACCTATAGCTTATGCTTATTAAGAGATTATTTAGAGTCTTTGTCCGTCTCTTCTTCTGGAAGAACGATACCGATAGATGCAACGGTGTCACCATCAGACATTTTCATAATGCGAACACCTTGAGTAGCACGGCCAAGTGTCGGGATCTCTTTCATGGCAACGCGAATAGCTTGACCCTTGGTAGACATCATGATAACTTCTTTGGCCTCTGGATCGAGAGTATGCACTGCGACGATTGGACCAGTCTTAGCGGTGATTGCCGCAACCTTGATACCGACTCCGCCACGTTTATGTGGTGGGAAGTTGGAGACCAGAGTGGCCTTACCATAGCCATTGGCTGAAACTACGATTAATTTCTGCTTCGGATCAGTTACCACGTCCATACCGACGATCTCATCTTTTGGACGGAGACGCATACCGCGTACACCCATAGCGGAGCGGCCCATAGCACGAACTTCTTTCTCGTTAAACCTGGTGGCCTGACCAGCTGAAGTAGAGATCACGATATCATTATTGCCTGTAGTCTCTTTGACCCAACGAAGTTCATCGTTGGCATCAAGTTTGATAGCAATGAGACCATTACTGCGAACATTGAAGAAGTCTTTGATCGCGGATTTCTTAATTGTGCCTTTTTTGGTGGCCATAAAGAGGAACCCGTCTGCGCCGGCATCACCTTGTTTGATAATAGAGGTGATCTTTTCTTCTGGATGCATGTTAAGCATATTCACAGCGGCGGTACCCTTGGCGGCTAGAGAAGCTTGGGGCACTTCGTAGGCCTTCATACGGAAGAGTCTTCCCTGATTAGTGAAGAATAATAGATAGTCGTGTGAATTGGCAGTGAGGATCTGAGCGATCACGTCTTCTTCTTTAGTGGTCATGCCGCGCTTGCCTTTGCCACCACGATTTTGTTTACGGAAATCAGTCTGAGGGACACGCTTCATGTAATTTTCTGAAGTAAGAAGAATAACACTCTCTTCTTCTGGGATGAGTTCTTCTTCGGAGAACTTGCCGACTTCGTGGTTAATGATCTTCGAACGACGCTCGTCACCATACTTATCTTTGAGAGCTAAGAGCTCTTCCTTGATGACGCGAAGAATCTCATTCTCGTCAGCGAGGATAGCTTCTAACTTCTTGATGAGCTCGTGAAGCTGCTTCAATTCTTCTTCGATCTTGTCGCGCTCTAGACCTTGGAGACGGCGAAGCTGCATCTGCAAGATGGCATTAGCTTGAATCTCAGAAAGACCGAATCTAGTCATGAGCTGTTTGTCGGCATCGTCATAAGATGCGCGGATGACTTTGATCACTTCGTCGATATTATCAAGAGCAATCTTTAAGCCTTCTAAGATGTGAGCACGTTCTTTGGCTTTCTTCAACTCGAACTCGGTGCGACGACGAATCACTACTTGGCGGTGTTTGATAAACTCAGCTAGGATCTCTTTGAGGCCAAGAATACGAGGCTGAACACCATTGACAAGAGCCAGCATATTGTAATGGAAGGTAGTCTGCAGGCCAGTCATCTTGTAGAGTTGGTTTAAAATCTTCTTTGGGAAGGCGTCTTTTTTGAGCTCAACTACGATACGAATCTTGCCACGGGCAGATTCATCACGAGCGTCTGCGATATGGTCAAGTTTCTTAGAAAGGACAAGTTCGCGAACTTTTTCGATAAAGCCTTCCTTGCTCATACCGTATGGAACTTCGGTGATCACGATATTGTAGCGACCGTTTTTGCGCTCTTCGATATTGGTGACTGCACGGATGGTGACTGCGCCTTTACCAGTAGCATAGGCTTGTTTCATCGGTGCACCACCATACACTTCAGCACCAGTTGGGAAATCTGGACCTTTGACATGTTTCATTAGCTCATCTAAGGTAATGTCAGGGTTATCAATCTGGGCAACTGTGGCGTCGACTAATTCTCCGAGGTTATGTGGAGGGATATTGGTGGCCATACCGACAGCAATACCCATCTGGCCATTTAGAAGGATGTTTGGGAGAGCGGCCGGGAGCACGCGGGGCTCTTTTTCTGTGCCGTCAAAGTTGTCTACAAAATCGACAGTGTCTTTCTCGATATCAGTTAAGAGCTCAGCGCCGACTTTGTCCATCCTGGCCTCAGTGTAACGTGAGGCGGCTGGTTCATCACCGTCCATTGAACCGAAGTTACCCTGGCCTTCCACTAAGGTATAGCGCATCTTCCAAGGCTGAGCGAGGTTGACCATCGCCATATAGATAGAAGAGTCGCCGTGAGGGTGATATTTACCCATGACTTCACCGACGATACGAGCGGATTTTACAGTAGCATGAGGAGCTTTCCAACCGTTTTTGTTCATAGCGTATAATATACGACGGTTGACAGGCTTCAAGCCATCTCTGACGTCAGGTAAGGCGCGATCAATAATAACGGACATGGAATACTTGAGGAAGTAATCCTCCATAGTATGCTCGACAGGCTTGTTCTCAATACCATCTTGTATATAGCCGGGGTCCTGTCCGGACACCTCTTCCTCGGGCCGCTCCGGGGCGCTCGCCCGAGTCTTAGGCCCTTCGGAAGAGGTGTCTCGGCCACCCCGGCTGTCCATAGACTCCTCAGAAGGTAATTTCTTCGGGTCTTGGTTTATGTTCTGCTTATCCTTCATTTCAGCTCCTTTCTAAAAGTCCAAGTCATCAAGGTTAACAGATGCGGCGCCGGCTTGGATGAAGTTTTTACGGAGTTCGACCTGATCTCCCATCAACTTAGTAAATACAGCATCGGCTTTTTCGGCGTCTTCAACATGGACTTTGACCAAGATACGATTCTCTGGATCCATCGTGGTCTCCCAAAGTTGCTTGGCGTCCATTTCGCCAAGACCTTTGAAGCGTTGTTGTGCGGTATAGCCAGCCTGTTTGAAACGCTCTTGCGATTCGTCGATCTTGGTACCATTTTTCTTGCGTTCCGCAATCTTCTCTGTGAGCTTATTCTCTAGAGCGACTTCGTCATAGAGGTAGTCGATCTTACGGGTGTTTCCTGTGCCTTTGATTAAGCCGAATAGAGGTGGTTTGGCTAGGTAAACGTGTCCTTCCTCAATAACTTGTGGCATGTAGCGGAAGAAGAAGGTCATGAGAAGTGTAGCAATATGGAGACCGTCAACATCGGCATCCGTCATAAAGATGATCTTATCGTATCTGAGGCCGTCGATATTAAACTGATCGCCGATACCAACACCAAGTCCCTTAATCAGAGAGACTAGCTCCTGATTTGCGAGCATCTTGTCAAGACGAGCGCGCTCGGTGTTTAATACTTTGCCGCGGAGAGGTAGAATGGCTTGGATCTGAGGATTACGCCCCTCTTTGGCGGAACCGGCAGCAGAATTACCCTCTACGATGAAGAGTTCACAATCTTCCCTATTGCGGCTGGAGCAGTCGGCGAGCTTAGAAGGAAGGTTGAGTCCTTCAAAGGCACCTTTCCTGATGACATTATCTCTAGCAGCGCGAGCAGCCTTACGAGCGCGAGCGGCAAGCGTAGCTTTACCGACGATTTTCTTAGCGATAGCAGGATTCTCTTCGAGATAATAGCCGAAATATTCGGTCATGACCTTGTCGACGTAGCCACGGACCTCAGGGTTACCGAGCTTGTTCTTGGTCTGACCTTCAAACTGAGGGTCTGGCAACTTAACTAGGATAACTGCAGTGAGGCCCTCTTTGATATCGTCACCGGTAAGGTTGTCTTCTTTTTCTTTGAGGAGACCATTCTTGCGGGCATAATCATTGACGGTGCGAGTAAGGCCAGTGCGGAAACCAACCACATGCATACCACCGTCAGGGGTAAGAACGTTATTAGCGAATGGCTTCATGGTCTCAGCGTAAGAGTCGTTATACTGAAGAGCAATCTCTACCATGACATCTTGAACTTGGCGTTCGACATAGAAGATGTCGTCTGCAAGAAGTTCTTTGCCGTTATTGAGGCGCTTGACGTAACTCTTGATGCCGCCTTCGAAATAGAAGGATTCTTGCGCATCTGTGCGCTCGTCAGTTACAGTGATGAGGATGCCTTTAGTGAGATAGGCCTGGTGGCGAGCATAGTTGGATACCCAGTTGTAATCGAATGTAGTAGTCTCTTTGAAGATAGATGGGTCTGGATAAAAAGCAATCGAGGTGCCCGATTCACGCGGTGAGCCCTTAGTAACTTGTAGCTCCATAGTGGGCTTACCAACATCAAATTCGATATGATGTGTTTTGCCATCTCTGTAAACTTCGGCTACCATGTGGGTAGAGAGGGCGTTTACAACGGATGAACCGACGCCGTGGAGACCGGATGATACCTTGTATCCGCCGTCTCCAAACTTACCACCGGCGTGAAGTACGGTGAGAACCGTCTCAAGGGTGGATTTTTTGGTCTTGGGGTGAATATCTACAGGGATACCACGACCATTATCATCGATACGAACACCGCCATCTTTTAAGATAGTGATATCTATCTTGTTGGCGTAGCCCGCGATCGCCTCATCGATGGAGTTATCAGCGATCTCCTTAATCAGATGGTGCAGACCATCATAACCGGTAGAACCGATATACATACCAGGGCGCAAGCGTACAGGCTCTAGCCCCTCTAGTACCCGAATTTCGGACGAATCATACTCTTCTGCTTTTGCAGCCATTTTATACCTCATCTTTCATAATACTTCTCCTATTATATACCTTATTCTAATTTTTTTCAAGAGGTACTTGGCTCATGGTCGTGACAAAAGCTCGATTGTAGTGATCTTTTGTGTCTCGAGTATATCAGGTTATTGTCTCTATATTAAAGGGTGTTATAATAATATTGATATGACATACCTGGATTATGCGGCGACAGTGCCGATGCTACCTGAAGTGAGAGAGGCGATGCGAGAGGCGGAAGATAAATTCTATGCCAACGCGTCAGCGCTTCACACCCCAGGACATTTGGCAATGAATCAGATTGAACACACTCGAGAACTATTGGCCAAATTGATTGGAGCTAAGCCAGAGGAGATTATTTTTACCTCTGGAGCTTCCGAATCCAATAATACGGTGGTCCGCACTTTTGAGGGCTGCAAGATTGAGACTTCACCGCTAGAACATCATTCGATTATAGAGTCAGCAAAGATGTTTGGTGGCAAAAAAATGCCAAAACTATACTCATATATGCTGGCGAATAATGAGTTAGGAGATTTCTTGAAGTTACCGACAATCGACCGAAGTAAATTCGAGGATTCTCCCCTGTTTGACAGTAAGGACGATTGGGGCCATGAGTTGGTTTTTGACAAAAGGATGGCTTATCTACATTCAGATCTGACTCAGGTCTTAGGTAAGGTGCCGATAGATGTCAATGAATTAGGGCTGGACTATGCTACTTTCTCAGCCCATAAGATAGGCGGTCCGATCGGAGTAGGGGCATTGTATGTGAGAAAAGGCGTGCCATTTCGACCGCTGATAGTCGGGGGTAATCAAGAGAATAAACGACGCGGTGGCACTTATAACACTGTTGGTATTGTGGGGTTTGGTGTCGCGCTCGAGCATGTTTTGAAGGAAAAGACCTGGGAAAAATATGATTCCAAAGTACGTGTGCTTCGCGATTGTCTGGCAGAGCGGATTTTGAAGGAAATACCAGGCAGCTCACTTAACACCGATATTGCCCCAGGTGCTTCCCTACCCAATATCTTGAATGCATCTTTTGAGGCGGCGGAAGGTGAGTCGATCCAGCTATATCTTGATGCTGAAGAGGTAATCGTTTCGACTGGCTCTGCTTGCGCAGCTGGCGATACGAAACCATCCCACGTCTTGATGGCGAAAACTGGGGACGCCGAGGTAGCTCATTCGTCAATCAGATTCTCTTTTGGCCTGCAGAACACTATGCGTGATGTAGACCACGTTATGGAGGTGTTGCCTGGGATTGTTGAGAGATTACAGCAGATGAGTACTATTAAGACGAGCAAAAATACATAATCGAGGAACATAAAGGCAAAATCTCTGACCGCTAGGAGGAGAGGAGTAGATAGACTTGTTTATCTACTCCCCAACGACGCAGTGGTCTGCCGAAGGCAGATTTTGCCGCCGAAGGGGCGGAGCCTTGGTGTATAATCGAAGATTACACCAAGGCGGAGCTTCCGAGATTATTGTATTTTGCTCGTTTTTTAGATATTGTCTACCTATTTCTTACGATAGTTCTCTATAGCATCACGCAGAGCGTCGTGCCCCAAGATAGAACAGTGAAACTTGTGCTTGGGAAGCTTGCCGAGGTAGTTATCGATGTCTTCGGCGGTGATGTTGAGAGCCTCATCTAGAGTCTTGCCTTTAGCGATCTCAGAGAGGGCCGATGTAGATGCAATGGCGGAAGCACAACCATACGTCTTCCAGCGAATATCTGTGATCTTATCTGTCTTGGGATCAACTTTGATATACATTTTCATCTGGTCGCCACAGATAGGGTTCCCTACTAGGCCAGTGGCATCATATTTAAATTTGGACTCGTCGCCCATAAGAAAATTACGCGGATTGAGAAAATGATCCTTAACGATATCCGTATAAATCCAGTCTTGACCTTCGTTCATAGTACGATTATATCACTTACTGACTTTTTTGACTAAGCCAGCCGTCCAAAAATCCGCTCTGAGGGCTTTGTTGGGCCGCAGGAGGCGTGTTTGGGGATGTAGACGTATCCATAAGCGGTTTGGTCGCTGAGGCGCCTTGTACGTCCTCTACGGCGCCCATTTCACTGCCTTGAGTCTTCTCAGCTTCAGACCAGCGAGATTTGATCTCTTCTTCAACTTCGGCACGCGTCTTAGCATACTTGGTAGCAGAGTAAAGTTTCAGAGTTTTCATGAGCTCGTCGTTTGGCTCACCCATTGGTGCGGGTAGGTTCATCGTGAAAGGACTAGATGGCATACCAAACATCATCACCTTTGCGATAGCGGCGTGATTCGGGGTCTTGGTAAGGTCTTCTGCGGTAAATACAGGCGTGAATGCCTTCACCATAAGATCAGCGTCAGTCACTCCGACGCGACCACAGATGATAGTACCAACGTTGCCCAGGAGTGCTTCCCTAATCTTGTCGGTGAGCTGAGTCATAAATTGGTTAGCCACGATAAGATTCAAGCGATACTTACGAGCTTCCGAGAGAATAGATTCAAAACTTTCAGTGGCGAAGTTCTGAAACTCATCTACATAGAGACAGAAATCTTGACGCTCGTGCTCTGGAATATCTTGACGGCTCATGGCGGCTTGTTGGAATTTCATCACAAAGATCATACCGAGGAGGTTGGCGTTAATATCACCTAGGCGACCTTTGCTAAGGTTGACTAGGAAGATCTTTTTATTGTCCATGATCTCACGAATATTGAAGCCGGATTTGACCTGGCCTAAGGTGTTGCGCATGATGGTGTTCGAGAGGAAGGGACCCCATTTACTGGCAAACCAGGTGATCACTTCACCGGCATCGTTAGACTTTTGTGATTGCGGGAATTCCTTGGTCCAATAGTCATAAACAGCTTTATCGGTGACGTATTTTAGCTTGGATTTAACAAATTCTGGATCGGTGAAACACTGAGGAATGTCGATAAAAGTGGCGCCAGCTGGGTCTGACATGAGGAGAAGTGCGGCGTTACGGAACATATGTTGGCCACGTGGTCCGAAGAAGCCCTGATTACCTGGGTCAAAGAGAGACTGAAGCATACTAATCCCCTCTTGAACGATAAAGTCTTTTTGGTCATCAGTGGTATGTTCAAACATATTCATACCGATGGGGTGTTCGATGTCGGCTGGGTCGAAATAGATTACGTCGTCGATACGCTCCTCTGGGACACGCTTCAGTAATGCCTCTACAGCGTCACCGTGTGGATCAATAAAAGCAAAGCCGCGCCCATCGCACATATCTTGGAAGGCGAGATTTTCGAGGAAGACGGATTTACCCATACCTGTTTGACCAATGACGTACATGTGGCGGCGACGATCATCGTCATCGAGGTAGATTGGCTTTTGGTTACCTCTAAACTCATTTGTGCCGAGAAATAAGCCTTCGGTGACTAATTTAGCTGGGCCATCAACTTGCTTGGTCAGCTGGCGTTCTACAGCGGAGCTCGGAATAGCGCTTTGCTCTGGAAGATGGAAGATAGAAGCAAGTTCTACGCTATTTAGAATGTTAGAGGTGGTACCAATTGGCATAAATCTAAAAGTGTAGTCGACGATTAGTTTTTTAGGGTCATTAAGCGTATTAATTTTAAAGCCGTTTAGTTCCGGTGAATTAAATTGAGAAAAGGCGGAAGCGATACTTCCCATAATAGCCTGTGAGCGTGGTCCAGATGCAGAGCTAGCTACTACCCTGATCAAGGTCTCAAAGGCTGGGAAACGCATCTTATTAGTAACTGCGTTAATCTCCTCTTGTTTGATTGAACTAATGACGGTCTGTTCGGTCTTTTCATGTTCTCCAGGGACTTCGAATGGTGCTTTTAAGATATCCAGGACGAGCGCACCTGCTCCCGCGCCTACGGTCTTGGTAGTCTTCTTACCTTTTTGAATGTCTTCTATGTGTTGTTTGGATTTGTCTGACCAATTTTCTTGTGCGGGACGGAAAAGAATTTGTACAGCAGCGCCCTCGCCCTCCTTGACGCCAGAAAGAGCGTTTAGTATGGCAGTCTCGGCATCGCGCTTGGTGTCTTCATAAGTAGCGATAGGGAGATAATAATCTTTATTTAGCTCAAGTTCAGCCCCGGCTACAGCGCTAGCACCCCCTCCTCCTTCGAAGATGTTTGCCTCCTTCTTCTCTTCTACGCGAGCTGTAGGATAGGCTGATTGGATGGCTTGCTTAACTGTCTCTGTTAATACCGCTGGGACAACAGCGTAATAGCGTACAAAATTGTCTTTTGCTACTATCTCGAATGAGAAGTGACGTTGGCCGTAGATTTTAGTCTTATATCCTTTGGTGAGAGTGGAGGCAAGAATAGAGTACATGACTTGAGCCTTGGAGATTGTTTCCTCGGCAATATCACGCTTATCGCGCCCACCACCATCGATGTCATCAGTAGAGGGTGGTAGATGAATTAGCAGTGGTACCATCTTGAGGCCACGCTCGTACTTCTTGGCTTTACGGAGCTTACTGATCTTGGTGCCAAAAAGAAGTGCGACTAATAGCACTGCGGCCACTATCATGATAAGAACGACCACCCAAGACTCCATTATTCTAGCTCCCTCCCGAAACTATTCTTAAGATAGGCTTTAGTAGCCTCCCATTTGAGATCAACGAGTTCAGCTGGGGTAATCTTGCCCTTTTCAAAATCAGAAACGGTTTTCTCTGTAGCTGTGACAGTTGCCTCTGAAATGCGATCTTTGCTTTCACGAAGCATTTCTAGGCTACTGAGATCGATATTGGTTTCAGATGAAGGAGTAAGAGGGGCGGCTTGGTTGCCGGCCTGCTTTCCGGCCTCTTGTATTCTATTATTTCGTTCGACATCTAGGGGAGCTGGAGCGAAATCCGGAATATTCTCTAGGGTAGCCTGGTAGGCTTCATTTAGAGTTGGATCGAGCTCGGTGGATGAAATCGCAGTATTGCCCAGAGAACGCGCATCACGCTCTGGACTGTAGTCCCAGGATGTATCATTAGTGTCTAGATTAAACTGGTCTAGCTCGAAATTCGCTTGATTCCCATTATCCATATGCTTATTTTACCACATTAAATCCTTTTGTAGACTAAAAATTCTGATAATGTCAAAAAAATCATGATTAGGGCCACGGTCCAGAAATTGATGGCTCCAAATGAGCGAGCCATTAGTAGCATGATCGGACCGAAGGCCAAGACGGCGGCATAGAGATAATCTTTGTTTCTGAACTGGTCTTTTTTGAGTGCGATCTTGCGGAAGAGTTGGAGACTGAAAGTCATTAGGCCAAAACAGACGACATAGATTGTTGTAAAAAATAATAAAACTCCGAACGGTCCAATATCCGTCGGAGATGTAAAAATAAGCATTATAATCAAAGCTGCGAGTCCTATAATACTCATTATTGCGATGATACGGCCATATTTCATGGTTTTATTGTATCATATTACTTATGGTTTATCTAGTTTTTCTAGATCTTCCCCCAAGATTATGGAGAGAAGGCGGAAGGCTATCCGGCACTTTCTAACTAACTATTGACCTGAGCCTCTGCCCGCCATTCTCTTTGACCGCTTCACGCAAGGTGAAGCATTGTCCTTATAGCTTTTTTCTTTCGCTCTGGTTTATGGTGTAAGTTCAATCAATGTTTGATCTTACCGAAGGTACTAACGAAAGATTTTACTATGCGCTCTACGCGTATTGGGATTTTATTCCCTTTTAGCGGAGCTCTAGGTAATTCCTATGTTGTAATTTATGGCTAGAAATTACCTTTTCGCCCGCCAAATATTACGGTTTGTCACGTTTCATTTTGTTAATTTGCCTTTTATTTTAGATTTTTGTTTAGTCATCTCGACTGATTCCTATACTAGCATAAGTTTGTTCAAAATGCAATAGATTTATTCAATTTTATTGATGTAAATATTACAATGTTTGACCTATTTCTCCCCTGTTCTAATTATTTATTCGTTTTGTTGTGTTTTTTACAACGTTTACGCATTCTAACACGATTTATTCCCTCCGTATACTTTGCCGTACATATTTTTCTGGCATCGGGGACTTGAAATTTTAAGCACGTCATACACTGGCAATCCGGGAAAGTTTGCCCTGCGGGCAACTTTCTCGGTTGCGTCAGGAATATACGTGTTAAAATTTCAAATCATTTTATGATGCCAGAAAAACACGTACGGCAAACTAATATAGGTCTTCCATTGTGCAGTGCTCCTCGTAAGACAATTGTATTATCGAATATTATTGAATCACTTAAATATTGGTATAGATTATTATTGATTTATATAAGAAGTTATGGTAAAATCAACAACAGTTGGGGCTGACAAAGCTTAGACGGGATATTAACAGTTACAAGGCGCACCGATTGAATACCGTAAGTATTAATAAGTGCTAAAAACACGAAGACTGCGCATGTTGCTTACATGCCAGCATTTGCCTAATTATTTATAGGCTGGCTCTGTTCTAAGGTTCCGTAGGATCAGAGTTATCATATAACGGAAATAAGGTTATTTGATTGGCGAAAAATGACTCGAAAATTAGCCATGATAGTCATCAGTTTGGTCTCCTGCAGCTGATGATAGTTATCAAGATGAAACAGAAGACTATGTGCGTAGAATTGTAGCCAGGTGGTATTTCGGACGGGGAGGCAGTATCCCCCAGCTCCACCAATAAATTCTTATAAAATTCGCCTATCTGGGCGATTTTTTGCTTTCGCTCGTCCAATAGACGCGCTTCAAGCAAAGAAATCACCCATCTAACCGAATTTTATAAAGAATTTACAAATAAACAAGACTTCGCTCAAAAAAACCGCCAATCTGGCGGGTTTTGTCAAAGAATAATGTGGCAATTTAGAAATTAGTAAAGGCAGCAAATATAAGAAAAAGGCCGGTAACTGCGAGGAAAACCGGCCTTATGTAGAGTGTGGAGTTATTTTGGCTAATTTTTTGTTTTGACCTTTTGAATAATTTTTTTATTCAAAAGCTACCTCTATTATAGCGCCTAAAAACGCTTGTGTCAATAGATTTTTTGAACAATTTTTGTATAATTTTGGCGAGTTTTCCACAAGCTTTTTGTATACTATCTAGTGCCGTTTTTAAGCACAAGCTGGTGGCGGAGGGTTGAAATACTTTTCTCACCATGCTAGGCATGGGGCATGATAAGCAAAATACATTCGGTGGTGCCTTATGGCTTTGAGGGTAAGCTGGTTGAAGTCGAAGGCGACATGAATAAAGGTTTACCAGCTTTTAATATCGTGGGGATGGCGAATAAAACTGTCAGCGAGGCAAAAGAAAGGGTGCGTAGTGCTATCGTTAACTCGGAGTTTTCGTTCCCTGATAAGAAGGTGACGATCAATCTAGCTCCTGCTGATCTTTTGAAGGATGGAGCCTACCTCGATGTATCAATCGCGCTGGCGATATTGATGCTCTCAGGCCAAATAATCAAATCTGACACCACTAATAGCGCTTTTGTGGGCGAGCTGTCCTTAAACGGCGAAATACGGCCTGTAAAAGGCATAATCAATATCGTGGAGGCTGCCAAGACTGCTGGCTATAAAACTATCTATGTGCCACTCAAAAATCTACCACAAACAAGAATGTTGAGTGGCATAGATATTTACGGAGCTGGTTCGCTGCAGGACCTGTATCTAGCACTGAAACATCAAATAGAGCTGCCGGAAGCAAGTATTGCTAAATGTGTTACCGAGGAAAGGAGCAAGAAAGGCGAAGTTGTGCTCGACCACATCAGAGGTCAAGAGGTAGCTAAGCGAGCAATGACCATAGCGATAGCGGGCCACCACAATATCTTAATCTCTGGCCCACCTGGGGCTGGTAAAACATTACTAGCTAAGGCGGCAATGAACCTACTACCAGAATTAACGCCGATGGAAATGGTAGAAGTAACCAAGATCTATTCGTTGGCTGGATTATCAACTGACGAGTTGGTGATGGAGAGGCCTTTTAGGAGCCCGCATCATACCGCCAGTACCACATCTATTATCGGAGGAGTAGCTGGGCCTGGCGAGATCTCTTTGGCTCATAAAGGCCTGCTGTTCATGGATGAGATACCCGAGTTTCAGAGATCTGTGCTAGAGTCTTTGCGACAGCCCCTGGAAGACAAGACGATAGTGGTGTCAAGAGCTGGCAGTAAGACTCGTTATCCAGCTGATTTTATGCTTGTTGCGACGATGAATCCTTGCCCTTGTGGCTACCTGGGCGATCCAACTCATGAATGCAAATGCACAGAGACCCAGATACAGAATTATCAGAAAAAGTTGTCTGGACCGCTATTTGACCGAATAGACATGAATGTCTCTGTCGAGAAGGTGAAGAATACTGAGCTGAGAGCCCCTTTACAGGCTACCGGAAGACAGCATTCTGTTGTAAAAAATAATATAACTGAGGCGATTGCGCGTCAGAAAGCTCGGTATGGTGCAGATGGAATTTATAATAGTTCCCTTTCCTCGTTTGCTGTATCACAAAAATTAAGATTGGAGCCTGCGGCTGATAAATTACTAGCCGACGCTTCGGAAAAGTTGAATCTATCCGCCCGAGCGTATTTTAAAACGATTAAGGTTGCGCAGACGATCGCAGATCTGGACGGCGCGGATATAATACTTGCAAAACACCTCGCCGAAGCATTGACCTACCGGAGGCGGTGATAAGCGATAGTACTTGGCATTTTTATAGGAAAACTATTGTATTTTCTCTAGAAATTTGGTATAATGGTTTCAGTTTAATTCAAGAGAAGAAAGGACTACCATCAAAAAGACATCACGCACGCGCCTAAACGGAGAAATTCGTTACCCCGAGGTGCGCGTAATAGGTTCTAACGGCGAACAACTTGGTATTATGCCGAGTCGTGAAGCGCAACTTCTAGCGAATGAACAAGGAGTGGATTTAGTGGAGATTGCCGCTAATGCCAATCCGCCGGTCGTTAAGATTATTGATTGGGGTAAATATCAATACCAGAAGATGAAAGAGGAGGCGAGAAATCGCAAGAAAGCTCGCGAGAAACAATCCGAGTTGAAACAAATGAAGATTGGTCTCAAAATCTCTGACAACGACCTTAACATTAAAGTCCGCAAGATGCGAGCATTCCTCGATGACGGAGACCGCGTAAAGATCATGATTATCTTTCGTGGTCGCGAGATGGCTCACAAGGAGATCGGCTCAGTTCTACTCGATAAGGTGACTGGCCTACTTGGAGACGATATCGTAATCGAAGGTAAGCCTCAAATGAGCGGACGGAACTTGTCTGTACAAGTTCGCAAGAAATAATCGGAAGAGATACGGAAGAAGTAATTTCCTACTTCCACGGTCTACCGATCGTACATTTGGGGGACAATATTAACTATAAACTAAAGGAAAACCTAATATGCCAAAGTTAAAAACGCATAAAGGCACTGCTAAGAGGATCAAGGTCACTGGTTCTGGTAAATTGGTCCGTGAACGTGCTTACGGGAATCACATTCTCGCTAAAAAATCTAAAGCCAGGAAGCGCAATATGAAGACTGCTGCTTCAATCGAAGGCAAGATCGCTAAAAATGTTAAGAAGGCGTTAGGAGTTTAATCATGAGAGTAAAAAGAGGAGTCAGCGCTTCAGCGAAGCATAAAAAGCTACTTAACAAGACTAAGGGTATGCAACACTACCGCCGTCGCAGTTATCGCCTCGGCAAGCAGGGTGTGATTAAGGCTTTGCAATACAGCTACCGTGACCGTCGCAATCGTAAGCGAGACTTGCGTGCGCTTTGGATCACTCGTATCAACAATGCCTCACGTGAACTTGGTGTTTCTTACTCACAGTTGATCGCTGGTATGAAAGCTAAGAATATCAATCTTGACCGCAAGGTATTGGCTGATCTCGCTGTGAATAACCCTGAGGCGTTCAAGAAAATCGTTAACACTGTAAAGGAGAAATAAGATGGCTATTTGTGAACTTACAGGTAAAGGCAAAATGTATGGCCACAACGTTTCATTCTCCCAGCGCCATACACGTAAAGTATTTAAGCCGAATGTATCGAAGCGCACTTTGGTGATCAACGGTCAGAAAGTAAAATGCAATGTTTCTACTTCAGCTCTTCGCACTTTGAAGAAGAAGGGGTTGATCGAGTCGCCAAAAGCTCGTGCCGAGAAAAAGTCGAGTAAATAATTTATCGTACAAAAATCCACCGCGTAAACGGTGGATTTTTGATATGAGCCCTTATTAAGCCGGGTTCTGTGACCATCCGGAGATAGCCGACGATCATCTATCTTGGCGCTACATTGCTATAACGCTCTAGCGGTAAGCGTGCGTCCTCGAGCAAAGGCTGATAGCACTCCTTGCAACGGGTAGGGTTTGCCTCCGTACTGTATCGCTACCGTACGCTGTGAGCTCTTACCCCACTCTTTTCACCATTGCTCCAAAAGGGGCTGTTTAAGTTTCTGTGGTACTTTCCCTATCCTTACGGACGGTCGCCGTTAGCGACTACCCTGCTCTATGTTGCCCGGACTTTCCTCTTATATAAAGCGATCGTCTTTCAGGCTCCCCTATATTATACCATAAATTATGCGCCAATGCGATCTTTACCGTGGCGACGCTTGGCGTTGTGCTCAACGTATTCAATGATCTTGGAAGCCACATCACGGCCTGTAACTTTTTCGATGCCAAAGCCAGGCGAAGCGTTTACCTCTAGTACAAGTGGGCCACGATCGGAGCGCATCAGATCAACACCGCAGATATGTAGGCCCATGGCTCTGGCGGCTTTGAGTGCTGTCTTTTTCTCGGTAGGGGTGAGTTTGATCGGCGTCCCTTCACCACCCTGGTGAAGGTTGGAACGGAAGTCGTCGTCAAGAGAAGCGCGTTTCATTGAAGCGATCACTTGATTCCCCACTACAAAAGCACGAATATCGGTACCGGCTGACTCTTTGATGTATTCCTGTAAAAGAATGTTAGTGCCATCCTCATTATATAGATAGAAGGCCTGAAGAGCCGATTTGGCAGCCTTTCTGGTATCTGCTAGAATCACGCCGTTGCCGTGTGTACCTTTTGCTAGCTTAATGATCACGGGTAGGCCAATCTGTTCTAACAGGTCATCAATATCGGAGGTATTACGTGAGACTAGAGTCTTAGGCGTATCCACATCATACTTAGCCAGAATCTGGGCAGCACGAAGTTTGTCGCGCGAACGAGTGATAGCTACAGAGGAAGAGACTGTATAAATGTTTTGCATTTCAAATTGACGTACTACGGCGCAACCGTAACGAGTCATACTGTTAGAGATACGCGGAATGATCGCGTCGAATCCAGAAAGCTTTTTTCCATCGTAGTAGACATCGGGGTGTTTATCGTCTAATGCGAGGTAACAGTTTTTGTATTTGACGACTTTAACCTTATGACCACGTTTCTTGGCTTCTTCGACGAGCCGTTTGGTGGAGTAATTCCCTGGCCCATTTGATAAGATGGCGATGTTCATGGCAAAGACCTCCTTTCTATGTATTTTTTATGAAATTTGTGTGGGTTATTTTTTAATTCTTTGTTTAATCTAGCACTATGGACGTTGCTTGGGCGCTTGACTACAGATTTAGAAACATCGACTAAGAATTTACGTTTAATGGTGCGACGACCGATCAGCACTGGGAAATGGTTTTGTGAACGATCTGCCAATGTAAAGTTGGTCACAAAAGTATGACCACCGATAGTGATTGGAAGTTCGACCTGATAACGAATCTGTTGATCACCGTGTGAAGAGCGAACAGATTTGGCTTTATATTGGTGCGTCATGATGCGGCTACCAGTGTATAAGGGGTGATCTGGCGCAAACATCACAAAGGCCAGCCTACCATCTTTTTTCATTTTGATATCTGAAGCCCAAAGAGCAGAAGAATCAGCACCGGTGTCGACTTTGGCGGGAATGTTCTTGATCCCGGCAATCTCGACATATTCGGTGGAATTGAGAATTGAGAATGGTGCTGACCTTGTCATAATGGTATTATTATACCATAAACGCGTCATTTTCGCAATAATTTATCGATGGCTTGGTTGGCCTCGTGGTCGGCGACGACGTTCTCGGAACGTGGGACGTGAGTAAATGATACTGCCTCAAATTCTGCTAGCTTTTGCTGTATGTCATTATAGATAGGAATGATGTCTTGATTTTTGACATGGAAGATGCCATTTAGTTGGTTTACGACCATCAAGCTATCAGATATGAATCGTACCGTCTTGTACCCTAGTTCAGTGGCACGTTCAATTCCTTTGCGCATAGCACAGTATTCGGCCAGGCGCGAGGTCGCAAAACCAATAAACTCGCCGCCACGTTCAATGATCTTACCTGTGTTATCGTGTATACAGTAACCGATACCAGAGGGCCCAGGATTGCCACGCGAAGCGCCATCTACATTGATGATGACTGCATTGGCAGTGTCGCGAGAGACGGCACGTCCAGATACGCTCTTGCCTTCTTCGATTTCGATAACGGTGGCGCTAGTCTCGGATAGATGAAGATTGGCAGTATTGAAGTCTTTGACGAATTTGTAGGCAGTATAGCGCTCTTGTGGATTTGGCTTGATGTCGTTACTGATACCGAGCTCATAGATAATATATAGATTGCTGAGCTGGCTGGAGCCTTCAGGGGCGAGAAAGGTAACAACATCTTTCAATTGGACCGAACTCGCTGTGAGCCCAGTGTATTCAGAAAGTGAGCGTACCATGGCCTCTTCGGGCTGTTCACCGAATTTAATCTTGCCAGTCGGAAGTTCCCAAAAAACCGGCGATTCAGACCGGCCACGACTACGTTTAAAAACTAATACCCCTTCTTCGTTTTTGATAATACCAACTACTCTGATTCTCTGTTTCATATGCCCACCTAGAGGTGCCCTATCGACCTGTTTTCCCCGTAATATATACAAGGTGGGTAAAATCTTATGCGACATGACCACGGTCATGAGCCACGAAATCCCTAAAACATGATTATTCAGGAAAATCATGCTGCCGATAGGGCTACTTTTATTATATCATACCGCAAGGGGTTGTGCTATAATATGGTGAATAAATGGAGTGAATATGAAATTTAAGATTGATGATAAGGTTTTTAAGAAATTAGATAATCTTTATGTTGGGGTAGTTGTAGCGAAAGGCATTGATAATAATAAGAAATACCCAGAGATTCAAGAGATGCTCGAAGATTCCATAGGGATTGCCGAGAAGCGTTTTATGGACAAAAAGGTTAAGGAAGACGAGGCAATCATCCCTTACCGAGAGGCTTTTCAAACTCTTGGCATCAATCCAAATAAGTTCCAGTGTTCGGTAGAAGCGCTTTTTACTAGGATCTCTAAGGGTAAGAGGTTGCCGAGCATCAACCCATTAGTAGACCTTAATAATGCGGTGTCACTCAAACATTTTGTACCGATGGGAACGCATGATCTTGGTCGGAGCAAGGCCGATATAGAGATGAGGTACACAAGGAGTGGTGATACATTTGTACCGATGGGCTCTAATGAAACAGAGTCTTTGCCTGAGGGCGAAGTTGTTTATGCAGTCGGGAGTGAGGTACGGACGAGACGCTGGGCTTGGAGACAAAGTGAATTTGGTAAAATCGGCCCCGATACTTCGTATGTTTTCTTCCCGATTGATGGCTTCATGGGGTTTAATGAAGAGGCTGTGAGAGAAGCTGCTGAGGAGCTACAAGAGAAGCTTGAAAAAATCTTCGACTGCAAAACGGCGATGGGTTTTGTCGACCGCAATCATCCAGAGTTTGAGTGGGATTTTTAGTTCTTTAGGCTCCAACTAGCATATAGAAGAAGTTGAGTACTCCATTCATTGCCCCAATCATAAGATGAGACATGGCCTCACTAAAGAAGAGGATGAGTAGATACACGATAAATACGCCGTACTGCTCAATAGTGATGAGTATATCGCGGAAGAAATCTGGCGCGATGGCGTAGAGTATGCGAGACCCATCTAGGGGCGGGACTGGGATGAGATTAAAGATCATAAAGCCAAGGTTAATAAAGACAAGTTCATCGAAAATGAAATTTACTGTCTCACCGCCAGCTCCGTAAAGAGCTCCAGTAAAGTGACCGATCAAGAAGAAGATGAACGCTAAAAGAAAGTTTGTGAATGGCCCAGCGGCAGCAACTAGGGCCATGCCCCATTCGTTCCACTTGAGATTATGAGTATTGATTGGAACTGGTTTGGCGCCACCGAAAACAGGAGCTTTTAGAATATATAATACTACTGGCACAAGAATAGACATGACGGGGTCGATATGTTTGATAGGATTAAGACTGAGACGACCGGCATCTTTTGCGGTGTGATCCCCTAGCCAGTAAGCAACAATACCATGAGAGAGCTCATGCAAAATTACCGAGCCCACGATGATGATTAATACTATGATTAGATATCCTATGTTCATGTAGCCTTTCCCCGTTTTACTATCTCTACCTTAAGTTAAGACAACTACTTCTTTAGTAGTCGGGAGAGAGTCGAGATTCTTAACTTTGAGTTTCTTCTCGGTGCGGGCGGTAAGTTTGAGGTCAGCTACCATGCCGTCAACATTACCCATGGCGACGATTAGCTTTGGCTCGATTTCGCGGATGGCTCTGACAGATGAGGTGCAGAGGATGTCAGCGACTATGTCGTCTAGATTTTCTTCGATGCCACCGATAATTCCTGTATGAACTCCACCGATCTCAACATCATAGATAGTTTTATTATTTGCGGTAGCGATACCCCTAATAGATATATCACCAATCTCAAATTCGCCTGGACCAGTGATCTTCCCAACGGCAAGACCGGCATTGATGGTAGCATCTTCGATGTTGAACTTGATAGTAGTCTTCTTGGTACTAATGATGATTTCTTCTGGGTTTTTACTTTCAATCTCGAACATTTTCCTCCTCTTCTATGATTTGATTATTTTCTCTGGGTCGATGATATCGGTTATCTCCATTTCCAGAATCTCGGCGATGAAGCGATCTTTGACGCTCTTACGATAGGTAAAATCATCTACTGACATAATCACGTAGTTGATAGGTTTGCCAAGTTTCTTCTCAATTACTTCTGCCCAACGTGTGAGCTTTTTGGTCTTATCGTTACCGATGATAAGGAGGTCAATACCATCTTGA
Source organism: Candidatus Nanosyncoccus sp. (assembly GCA_045545815.1). Taxonomy (GTDB): domain Bacteria; phylum Patescibacteriota; class Saccharimonadia; order Saccharimonadales; family Saccharimonadaceae; genus Nanosyncoccus. The sequence goes on from JAZQBP010000044.1 coordinate 21,743, forward strand.
CCAGGAAGACGATTGGTGACCACGAGTCCCTTCAGATAGTGCTTGACTGGGCGGATGTATTCATCCCATGTAGATTCTTTGATGTCTTGATCGCGGTTTGAACTCAATTTTTTGGAGAATATCTCAGTGAGAGGACGAGAGAATGGGTGCTTGTTATTGGCTGAGTAATAAACTTTATTATCAAATGTCTCATTTTTGATGATGCCGATAGCTTCGAGATTCATTAATTCCCTACGGACGGAGTTAATCTGCTCGTCGATCACTCTCGTCATCTCACGAACGTAAAAACTTTTGTCAGGATTTTCGAAGAAGAGGTTAAGTAGCTTGGCTCTAGTCTTCGAGCCGAATAATTTTTCTATTGGTGTGTTTTCGCTCTTACTCATTCTGTATATATTTTAGCACAAATGGACAAATTTTTTCAAGCGGGAGCCAATGGATGTGAGGGTTGCGCTTAAACCAAGTAAGCTGGCGTTTAGCAAGGTGCCAATCTTCGTAAAAACAGCGTTCTTTGGCTTCGTCTAACGTCATCTCGCCCTGCAAGTATTTCCAGGCATACTCGTATATATCACTTTTCATAGAGCCGAGTTCCCAGCCGTATTTGTGAACAAGTTTTTTGGTCTCCTCGTACAATTCGTCACAGAACATTTGGTCGAGACGAGCCTTTAATCTTGTGCGTAACTCCGGTGTGGACCATTTGATTCCTATGAGCAAATAATCGCCTTTTACCTCTGTTCTGTCTGAACAACTTTTTTGTTCAAAGTCACCAATCTTGGCGCCGGTAGGTCCTTTGAAGTGATAATCATAAATAAGAGCGTCAATATATAATCCGGTGCCGCCTACAATGATTGGCACGTGGCCGCGCGACTTGATCTCCGCGATTTTTTGCTCGGCGTAGGCTTTCCAGTCGGCGACTGTGAAACGTTGGTCAGGTTCGACTAAGTCTATCCCAAAGTGCGGTATGCCTTGCATTTCTTCCCTTGTGGGCTTGGCTGTACCGATATCCATTCCTTTGAAGATGGCGCGTGAATCGGCGGAGATGATCTCTCCGCCGAGCTCTTTTGCGAGTTTGATAGAAACCCCTGTTTTGCCGGTGCCAGTTGGGCCTAGAATGATAGGGATGCTTGAGATAATACTTTTTCGGAACGCCCCCTCGGGCCCGTCGTCACGGGCTTCGGTCGCTCCCGTTGCGCCCCGTCGGCGCAAAGGCTCCTCAAAAGTATTATCCTCAAGCACTACAGTTCCTTCAGGTACTCGGCGAGTTTGGAAAGCTTTAGCTTCTCTTCCTTATCACGGAGGCGGATGGAGACGGTCTTATCTTCGGCGTCTTTTGGACCGATCACGAAGACTGCGGGGATCTTCATCTCTGTAGCGCGTCGGATCTTTTTGCCGAGTGAGTCGGCGGAATCATCTACCGTATAGCGAAGTTCGTTGTATTTTAGAGGTTTGTCGAGGACAACACCATCTAGTACTTCTGTAACTTTAGCTACGTAGTCCCCTACTTTGTCATTTACTGTAACGATGCGGACTTGTTCTGGAGCACACCAGAATGGGAACCAACCACCAGTGTGTTCAATAAAGACTGAGAGGAAGCGCTCGATCGAGCCAAGTGTAGCGTGGTGGATCATGACGGGGCGCTCTTTTTCGCCCTTCTCATTGGTGAATTCTAGTTCAAATCTCTCTGGCTGGACGAAGTCTAGCTGGATAGTAGCAAGCTGGTGCTCACGGCCAATCGCATCTTCGGCCATGAAGTCTATCTTAGGGCCATAGAAAGCTGCTTCGCCTTCTTGTTCGAAGTAGTCAAGGCCGTTATCAATAGCGGCTTGCTTGATCTGGTTTTGAGCCATCTCCCAGAGTTTCTTGTCGCCAAGATATTTATCCTCGTCAGAGCGATAAGAGAGGCGGGCGCGGAGTTTTTGCATGCCTACAGTCTCGTAAAGCTCCTTAACGATAGCGACTAGGCGCTTGACCTCATCTTTAATCTGTTCTTTACGACAGAAGACGTGAGAGTCATCTTGGGTAAGGGAGCGGACGCGGGACAAGCCACCGAGCTCACCAGTCTTTTCGTCACGATAATCAGTGGTAGCCTCCATGTAGCGGACTGGCATCTCGCGGTAAGTACGCGGGCGAGAGGCAAAGATCTGAGCGTGGTGTGGGCAGTTCATTGGTTTCATGGCGAAGTCGTCACCGTTGACTTGGGAATGGACCATAAATAGCTCGTCGCCAAACTTGGCATAGTGACCAGAAGTCTTGTAGAGGTCAGTCTTGGTGATATGTGGTGTCCAGACTTTCTTGAATCCTTCCCTGCCACGTAGGCTGAGAGAATAGTTGGCCATGAGTTCGCGGAGCTCGGTACCACGCGGAGTAAATAATGGGAGTCCAGCACCGACAAGATCAGAGAAACAGAAGAGATCTAGCTCTTTGCCGAGCTTACGATGATCGCGTTTTTTGGCTTCTTCTTGGCGTTTTAAGTACTCTTCGAGCTCTGCTTCGGTGGCAAAGGCTACGCCATAAATACGGGTAAGCATCGGACGCTTCTCGTCGCCACGCCAATAGGCGCCGGCAACCCGAGCAAGCTTAAAGGGGCCAGTCTCAGATAGGTTCTTAACGTGTGGGCCTTTACAGAGATCAGTAAAGAGATCTTCCATGTCGTAGAACGAGATTTCCTCATCTTCAGGGAGTTCATTGATAAGTTCGATCTTGTAATCCTGTTGATGGTCGCGAGCCCAGTCGAGAGCTTCGGACTTAGACACGACGCGCTTTGTCATAGGGAGTTTACGCTTAATGATGGCGCGCATTTTCTTTTCTATCTTTGGTAGGTCTGCATCAGAAATCTTAGTGTCACCGAAGTCAATATCGTAATAAAAACCTGTATCAATCGCAGGGCCGATACCGAATTTAGCGTGTGGATATAGTTCGCGGATAGCCGCAGCGAGCACGTGACTTAGAGTGTGCCTCATCTCTTCTAGATTATTCATTATAACTCCCGTTTATTTGTATCTAATTATACCACAGTTATCTGGATTTTTTCAGGGTGCCACCACGAATCTTCAGTATACGACAGATATCTTTGATGGCGTCCTTAAACCCATCATGGATCTTTACATTGTGACCGAAAAGCCTTTTTAGTTCTGATTTGATATCGTAGAATTGAGAACAAAGTAAGAAGAGGTCTTGAGACTTGCTAGCCCTATCTACATAGTTGAATAAAGCGAGTTTTATGTCGTCGTAGGTTAATTCCCCGTCGTCGATGAGAAGGGGCCAGGAATCAAGTGCGACGGTACGAGGCTTGTCATCGAAGTGTCGCGTGAAATTGTAATAGCTGATGGTTCTAGAGACTGCTTTCGTAGTGAGGACGAGGCTGTTTGGTCTGGTCTTAGCACAAGGTTTTCTAAGAGTCAGTCCTGTGAAGCGTTGTGTCTTGTATTTACGCCGGAAGTGTTTGAGGCTAGTGATCGCTAGAAGATAGTTTGCGAAAACAATGAGGTCGACCTTACCGATATAAGGGCGCAAAGCTTCCTTGGCGAAGCGTCTTGCGTCACGGGGATTATTCTGAATCTCTGTGGCGTGGCGCCAGTCTATTACTCTGATGATCTCTACGATCGGCAATTCTTCAGCCAATCTGTCGGCGAAAAACTCTCCACCGTAACCGCAATCATAAACTACTATCTTCAACATATGAAAAATCCTTTCCCCTCCGCTTGGGGAGATTTTATCACAAAAACCTTGGTGGGCTTAGGTAGTGTTTAGAGTTATGCAACAATTGTTGCATAACTCTAATAAAAGTCGTGAGTATACTAGATTAGAAGTACGGCGAGGTGTTTATCGACGCTACTAGGTGTTACTGATCATCGCTAGACACCAGCAATGCAACGGACGCTCCATCCATGGTAATTGCCATTACTGTAGCTATTTGGGTCAACTTGAGTGCTGTAAAAATAAAGACTACGAACGTTGCCATTATAGCTAATCATCGATGACCAATAATACCCGTCGGTATTACGGAGACGGTTCGACGAGCCATCCACATGCCCAGAATAAACATAATTATTGGGGTATGAGCGCCATCTGTTTGAAGCTGCTGACGATGTTTGCGATTTGCCTGTACCACCTATAGATACGTCTAGAACGCCGAACTCTGCCGAGGCACTTCCTCCTGTCGGTAAATGCCAACCAAGAGGACAGATATCACCTGGAATTATGTAATCGTAGCCATAGCTTAATCCATATTTACCATGTCCTACTGTAGCAGAGTACCAGTTGTAGTAGTTACCGTAAGAGTAGACATTACTCGTTGCATCATAGCTTGATGAGGTATTGTTGATAAAGAGTTTAGTATTGTCTGTTCTAAGTCTAGATTGATCATCACAAGCATGGGAATCAGTATTGCACCATCCTTCTGGAGCGGTCGTAGGATTGTAGGTTAGTGATGAGGTCGGAGAGAGGTGATTTGATGTAGTGCTGGAATCGTAAACGTTGGTAAGAGGAAGTGAGGGGTTGTGGGTGTTAGCAGAAGAAAGTTCAGCGGAGTCATCTAGCCTGAGGTTTTCAATCATCCAGCATTTGTTATCAGCGAGTTTGGCTACAGCGTAGGTGTCATTATCGCGATTGTCGGTTAGGGCGGTGACATCGCCAATACTCATAGAGCTACATCCGTTCCAGTTTTGTAGAGTACCTTGGGACGGAACCCACCTAGCATAGAGCGATAGACCGTTTGTTTGTACATCTGCCGGAGCAGTAATAGTTTGGTTAGGGCCATAGTTAGTGCCTGAGTAATCAAAGGAAGTATTCCAGCCGGCGAAGCCATAGCCATTTCGTTTGAAGTTAGGGGCATAGAGAGTAGCACTTTTGTTATTCAACGCAGATTGCTTGCCCATCTGTCCTTGTACATTAGTAGTATTGGCATGATAGCAGATCTTACCAGCTTCACATGGTTGGGGTTGGGCTGGAGTCTCATTTTCTGGATGGACGAGAGTGAATTTGACTTTGCCGGTATAGGAGCCTGCGTTTTGAGATTGGGAGACGAAGATAGCATAGCTAGTAGTGAAGTTAGAGCCTGTGGCACCATCACCGGTTTCTGTAGCAGCGCTAGAATATGCTACTTTGGTGTATTCGGATGGGACTACTTCATAGTTAGTATAGTTGTAAGTAGAATCGTTTCTAATGGTAGGAGCGTATGGTCCTGTTACTGGTGTTAGCTTCATGGACCAAGTGGAGTTAGTGGTAGTACCACTAACGTATTTGCCAGTATTAATGTCATGAGTAGTGTCTAGATTGGGATCATGCATCTTGTTATTACCATAGGTATCTTCTGTGTAGCCTATGGCGTAGATAGAGAAGCCATTTGGATCATTACAGAAGGCTGAGATATTGGCTGAGCCGATATTGTCTTTGTATTGGCCGTTTTCCATGTTGGCTGTATGGATGAGATTAGTGCCGGAAAGAGAACAGGAGGATGGGACGGTGATGTTGATTTCGTCTACTATGTCTTCGGCAGAGACTACTGGTGATGAAAGAAGTATACCAGAAAGTACAGTCATACTGACTAAGCTCAATGAACCAACAAGGCTGAGACTGATTGTAGTGATCATCTTGTTTGTTGTTTTACTCATTTGCTCCTTTCATTTTTTCTTAATTTCTCTTCTTTCTTCATCTTTC
>JAZQBP010000045.1:0-16397 GCA_045545815.1 Candidatus Nanosyncoccus sp.
TGCCTGATATCCAATTAGAGCCATTATCTACTGAATAGGAATATCCCCAAGTATCTTCACCAAAGTTAGATAGAGCAGAGGCTGTACCTGCAGTAGTAGATAGATTAGTGAAGGTCTTAGTACTATCAGAACCATTGACTAATGCATCAGTACCATTCTTTTGTCCTACTGTAGCAGATAGATTATAGCCATATGACGCATTGGTGGTTACTCCTACACTGATGATGTTAGAATCTGCTGATGAGCCTGGTGTTAGTTCACTTATTACTAGGTCTCCTCCTACATTAATGGTAATAGTAGGATTGAAGGTGAAGTTTACTCCTACGCCTGATTGGTAGGTGAGAGCATTGACACTACTTGAAGAATCCATCCCAAAGATGAAGAGGCTGATTAGGAGGGTAGTGAGTGATAATGTGCCCAATGTCTTAGTTCGCTTCATATTCAATATTTTCCTGTTATATTCTTGCTTATGATTAAATTGTAACATAATTTTAATTATTTGTTGAGATATGGTATAATAAGAGCATGAAAAAGTTTGTAAAATATATATTACCAGTATTATTAATTGTTGGAGTGGCTGTGGCGATTATGGCGCCTGAGGTCTCGGCTTTGACTTTGCGTGAGGGTGCCGAGGCGGCTCGTTGTGATGGCTGTCCTTCAGATTTGTTTGGTGACACCGGTGCGTTTCGTCAGGTGACGAATACCATTTTGTATATTGTGGGTATTATTGCGGTGATTATGTTGATTATTGGCGGTATCAAGTATGTAGTATCCGGCGGTGATTCTAAAAAAGTTACTGATGCTAAGAATACAGTACTATATGCCATTATTGGGTTGGTAATTGCTTTTCTCGCCTTTGCAATCGTGAATTTTGTGATCTCGGCGTTGCCAAGTTCTGAAGATCCAAATAAACAGCCAGAGACTTCACTTTTAGTGGAATCTACTCAAGGCTAAGATGATTCCAGATATATGTTGAGCTCCGGCTTGCCGGAGCTTTTCTATGGCTGCAGTCATGGAAGAACCAGTGGTCCAGACGTCGTCAATGAGGATATAGTGGATAGTTTGGTCTATGGATAGTGTTGGATTGATAGTGTAGGCTTTGCTGGCTTGTAAGTGGCGAGTCTTAGAATCGGCGCCGACCTGTATGGTGTCTTGGGCACGGATGAGAACAGGCTCTACCTTGTACTTTTGATGTAGCTTTGCGAGATGTTTGGCGATAAGTAGGGTATGATCGAGGCCGCGAGAGCGAACATGACGGCTGATGGTAGGGAGAGGAACCAGGGTGGTTTGTTGGTTTGGAGTGGGGATGATGCGACTCACGATGTCTGCGATAGCTGGGGCGGCAGCGCGGACGGAGTTATACTTTAGATCTTGAGCTAGTTTACCGATCGTATCAGTGCGTTCACCGATGACATAAATCGGTGGGAGTTCTGGGCAGTTTGGACAAGATGCGCTCTCATTTATGGTTTTGCATTTTGGGCAAATGTGCTTATGATTGGCTAAAATGTTATTTTTACAACAGTCGCAGAGCACGCTCCCTAGACGACCGCAACCCCTACAAGAGTGGGGCGCAAGTAGGTCGAGGAGGTTGAAAAATGTTGTATTTTTTACAATATTTGGCATATTTCTCTTGATTTTATCACGCTGATAGTCTATAATAAAGCATAACAATATAAGTGGAGGAAATATGGCTCGTACAAACAGTGACGATTTGCTGATGGATGACGACTTGGCTGCTGCATTCCTCGGGACCGAAGAGGAAGTTGTTGCTCCTCAAGAAGAGCCCGAACCAGTGGTACAGGATCTGCCACAAGAAGAGATCAGCGAACCGAATGAAGATGAGTGGGAAAATACCGACGACTTTCCTGGACAGCTTGCAGTGGATGTCTATGAAACCGCCGATAAACTAGTTGTAAAAGCTCGTACCGCTGGCATCTCAAAGTCTGATCTCGATGTCAGTATTTCCGACAATATCTTGACTATATCTGGGGTATTGTCTGGGGGTGAAGATGAGCAAACTACACGCTGGCATATTCAGGAATGCTACTGGGGTGAATTCTCTCGTACTATTGCGTTGCCTGTCCAAGTACGCGAGGATGAGAATAGTGTCAAGGCCGAGCTTAAAGATGGCGTACTAACCATTATGTTTGAAAAAGAAAAGACTGAGGCGCCGAAGAAGATTGCTATTCAATAAGGGCCTAAAACGGAGCAAAATTCAGTTTGCTCCGTTTTTTGTAGATAAAAAATATCTCCCTCTAAAGGGAGATATTTTGTAGTCTTGTTTATCCAGCATTACTGAGGATATTACTAATAACGAAGTTAACGATGGCGAAGGCTAGTACACAGACTACCAAGCCAATAATGCCATAGAGGATAGTATCTTTAGCTTTTTTTACTTTGCCAGGGTCGCCGGATGATGTCATGTAGTTGACGCCACCGATAATGATGACTACGACGCAGACGAAACTTAGTACGCCGATGACGGCATTGAGAATACCTACAACGTTGCCTTCAAGGTTGTCGTTGCCCTTTTCGTCGACGGGCAAGGGTGATGGTAGGCCAAATTTGGTGATGATATCTTTCATTTTTTATCCTTTACTATTAACTTAATATTATTGTATAACTAATTTCAGGAAATTGCAATAGAGCTTCTTCCTCTGCTTTATTGATTGTGCCGATGGCCCAGTTGACGATGGCGAAGGCTAGTACACAGACTACGAGACCGATTAGGGCGTAAATGATAGTGTTTTTAGCTTTAGCTACTTTACCGGGGTCACCGGCAGATGTCATATAGTTGACGCCTCCGACTACTATAAAGACTGCGGCTATAATGCCAGCTACGATTATGATAGCGTTAAGGATGTTGACGATGACGCTTGGAAGTGTAGAACTGTTACACCCAGCTGCGTCGCGAACTGCTTGAGAGATGGTACTATCGCTACAATTTACGGCGTATGTAGGAGTAGAGATAAGGGTGTTTAGGCTGGTAGCGCTGAGGGCAATCAGGGAGAGCGCTGCGATGATTTTAGTTAGTTTGGCTTTCATGTAAAGTAACCTCCTTTGCGATGGTTGTGTTATTAATATGTAGTGACTGAGCATTATTGATAGTACTAGTAACGAAGGCAGTGATGATCTGGGCGAGAGCGACGACGGCTAGGCCGATAAGGGCGTATGTGATCATAGACTTGGCGCGCTGGATCTTGCCAGGATCGCCGGAGGAAGTCATGTAGGAGATACCACCATAAACTACGAATATGGCAGAAACAATACCTGCTACGCCGATGACCCATTGCACGGCGGTGGTGGCCATGGTCCCTGGATCTGCACATTTGGCATTGACACAATCCGCATTGAAGTTTGCACCTAGGGCGACGCGGATGGTATTTAAGATGACATTTGCTAGCATGACAATGGCAAGACCGATGAAGGCCTGTGTAAGAGTCTTTTTGGCTGTCATGACTTTGCCTGGCTCGCCTTCGGAGAAGGTGTAGAGATAACCTCCATAGATGACGTATCCGAGTACGAGATAGGCGGCAACGACTGTGATATCTGTAAAGATATTGGCTGCGATGGTCCAGATACCATTTTTAATATCATTTGCGCTATTGATGGGCCCGACATTACAATCCCATGAGGTGAGGCCAGCGAAGCTTGGACAGCCACTGCCGGAGCGGCCGGTGAAGGCGGCAGCTTGGGCGGTATGCACAGTAGCCAGAGTGGCAAATGATAAAATTGGGATGAACATAGCAATAGATATGAAGAATTTACGTAACATATCTTAATATTAGCATAAATTGTAAAAATGTCTAGAAGACTTGACGTTAATGTTTATATAATAACTTTGACATAAGGGCGAAAAAGGGATGGTACCTCTTGACAAAAAAGCTTATGCGTGCTATAATTAGTCATGCGCCAACAGTGGGAGGCGGAGAAAAACTATGAGTGGTAAAAAATCCTCAAAATTTGGAAGGTTAAGGGCAGGTTTTGCTGGTTTTTTGGTGCTTATAGGTATGTTAACAGGGGTAGGTTTTACTACTCTGAATGTATATGCTGTAGACGGTGACGAGACTGACAATACTTCGCTGACAGAGGGTACGGAAAATAGTCCGGAAAACAACACCGACGAGACAGACAGAGAGAGCAATGCTTCGGAAGAGGCCACTAATACTTCGAATGAAGACGAAAAGACGGACGACGGCAATACATCTACCAGTGTAGCCGCTAAGAGTGATAATAAGTCTACTTCTGGAGATAGCTGTAAGGATAGTCTGGGGGCACTCGGTTGGATTGTTTGTCCAGCGACTGGTAAGATAGCTGAAGCAGTGGATTCGCTTTATAATCTGATCGAAGACTTTTTGGTGATTGATCCTATACCGACAGAGGACGGGACGCCGGTGTATGAGATTTGGAAGTATTTTAGAGGCTTTACGAATATTGTGTTTATTATCTTCCTTTTGATTGTGATCTATTCACAGATTACAGGGTATGGGATATCGAATTATGGAATAAAGAAGGCTTTGCCGAAGCTAATCGTGATGGCGGTTATGGTTAACCTCAGCTTCCTGATTTGTCTGTTGGCGGTAGATGTGTCGAATATAATCGGGGCTAGCCTACGTGGCATCTTTGAAAATATTGAGACTTCAACTCTTGCGACAAGTACCGTAGGAAGCGATGGGTTGTCAGTATCATATGGGTCCATGTTTAGTGCTTTTGCCGGTGGGTCAACATTGGCGATAGCTGGAACGGCTATAGCGTTTGAGATGGGTTCAATATGGATGTTGATACCTGTGCTACTTGGAGCTATTGTCGCAGTGGCTTCGGGGTTGATTACGATTGCGTTGCGACAAGCTGTGGTGATACTCTTGGTCATGATATCACCGCTAGCGATGGTAGCTAATATATTGCCAAATACTGAGCAATGGTTTAAGAAGTGGAAGAATCTATTCACACGAATGCTGGTATTTTATCCGATGTTCTCACTGTTGTTTGGGGCGTCGAGCTTGGCTGGGTTTGCTATTATCTTAAGTGCTAAAAGTGGTTGGGGGGTAATGTTGGGTATGGCAGTGCAGATATTCCCATTATTCTTCTCATGGTCACTGATGAAGATGAGTGGTACGGTACTTGGCGATATCAATACTAAGTTGCGAGGTCTATCGGCAAGGCCACTTGCTACGAATAGGGCATGGGCGGATTCGCATCGTGTGAATACACGTGCTAATACGATAGCAAATAGAGCGACTCCTTCAGCCAGGTTGATGCAATTCCTAGATAAGAGGCGTGTTTTACGAGAAGAAGATACAAAAAATGCGACTGGAGCTGCAGCTGCCAGGGCGACAGAGTATATGCACCGTAGAATAGCGGCGAGTGATATTGGCGATACTACAAGTAGGTCTAGACGTACTTCCCGATATACGCGTAATGCTAAAGCGATGCGTAATTATTCGTTGATGGCACAAAATGCGGCAGCACACACTGATCATGTGATGGGGAATTATGGAAGCTACTTTAATAACGATAGACGGGACAAAGCATTGAATGAGCAGGCACAACGCGCATGGTTGGATTATGGTCGTGCGGCCTATCAAAAAGATATTGACGATGAGAACGACATCAACTTCTTGGTAGATAAGTATCTTGCAGCGAATAAGCGAGACGCTGACAACAAGCCAGTGGATGAGGTTGCATTCAATCGGTATGTGCGTTCAGTGGTTGGTCCAGAAGGCGAAGAGAGACTCAATGCAAAGATTATTGCACAGGCGGCTAAAGTGGAATCGAAGCAGAGAGCTGAGTTTAACATCTTTTACGCTAAGTATGGTCACAATGGTTATAACAAGTCGGCGTACCGAAGTTTTATTACTGGATATATGGTGAATGACGATGGTTGGGCCGTAGATAAACAAGGAAAACGCTTAAAGAATGATGATGGTTCATATGTTGAGATAGTACAGGGAGATGCTTTGACTAAAGCCCCGGAGAAGCTGGTGCTTTATGATCAGAAGGATGAGCAAGGTCTGTATTATGACTTTAAAGATCAGAATGGCAATATTGTGTCGAGGGTCCATCGTGGTACTGGTATTGATGGACAGAATCATGATGATGCGGCGTATATCAAGGAAACTATGGCTAATTACGATATTCCGATTGCAGACCCGATCAATAATGTCTATAGTATCTTGGCTGGTGTTAAGCCGGGCGACATCGTGACACCACAGGGTCCTAACGAAATAGGTCTTGCTAGATATAGTACAACAATCGGCCGCGCGATGAACAATTATAAGAGCAACGCGGCTTGGGCTGGAGCAATGTTTAATTCTGGTATTGGTAACCGCCAAATCAAGAATTCATCACAGCATGCGATCTGGGTACTTGATAGTATTAAGAAAACATTGAAACCAGGGGCATTTAATACACAGAACCCTGCTTCGGTGAAATACATTACCTCTATATTAGACCCAGACAACTGGTCTCAGATCTTTACTGAGGAAGAATTGATCAATGCTGTAAATATTAATAATGAATTAGTGGGGGGCGAGGATTGGGATATTGATGACGACGGAACAATTAATTATACGCCGGTAGAGAATCCTACTTATGAGCAGCGTATGAATACTCTGAAGCGTAAGTTACTATTTCCAGCAATGAAGAAAGTATTGCCTGCTTTTGATCGCCTAAGGACAAGCAATACGGCAGATAACCAGAAGCCTGGAACGGCAGATGAACAATATGACTTCTTGAAGATGGTTGAAGATAAGTGGGAAAACAATCCGGCGATCAACTTTGATCCGACATTGGTGGATCAAGACTTGCAGTCAGCGGCACGTGAATTTAGATTACGCAAACACGACAAAGACGGTAATTTGATCTACGCGACTGAGGCTGGTAGTAATAATGGCAATGGACCAACTCCTAATCTATTGAATGCTTTGGAGTCTGTGTACGATAATAGTATGATTGTGGAAGAGTTGAAACCACGCATATTTACTTTGTTGAATAGTCGAGAAGAATATCAGCGAGCCTTGATGCGATTTGAAGAGTTGTGTAATGAAAATCCTGAAGCTACGATGCGAGATATGTACGAGTGGTTTGCGGATCTAGATCTACTAGTGCATTAGGTTGCTGTAAATTGTGGTGCGTTTTGGTTATGGTTAGGCCAGAAAATATGATATAATAACTATATGGCGCAGTATAAAGTACCGCAAGATGTTGAAGCTGAAGATAAGCTGCTTGGGCCTTTTTCGTTCCGACAGTTTGTATATCTTTTGGTTGCGGCTGGGTGTATAGCTCTAGCGGTGGCTTTTTGGCAGATTTTTCCTGCACTTGCGATAATCCCGGCTTTGCCTGCTCTGTTTTTTATAGTTTTGGCTTTGCCACTTAAGAAAGATCAGCCGATGGAAACTTATCTAGCGGCGATAGTGTCTTATTATTTGAAGCCACGTACAAGGATGTGGACGCCAGGACAGAGAGACTCTACTATTATGATTTCAGCGCCAAAAAACGAAGATGACACAAGAGCACGCGATTTGACTGGTGAGGAAGCGACGCATCGGTTGTCTTTTCTTGCTGATATTGTTGATACTGAGGGCCAAGCGATCAAGGGTATGAACGGACATATGAATGAGGATATTGTGGTAGAAGCAAATTCGACGAGTGACATCTTTGAGAATAATCATTTTGATAGCTTAGAGTCTACAATCGCAAAAGACGAAAATGCAAGACACGAAGAGGTGGTGCGAGAGATGAGGGAAGCTATTCGGAAGAGTGAGGATTTGAACATGTCGGGGGCATCGATTCAGAAGTATGAAGAGGATAAACCAAAGACAGAAGCTATTGAACGAAAACCTGTTGTAGCTGAAAAAGTAGAAGAGAACGTCGTTAAGGAGCCAGAGCAAGCACCAATGGCGGAAGTGGTATCTAAATTTGGAGATAAACCAGACTTTGATTCCCAAGCAGTGGTGATGCCAGATCTGTCGACGGTGGAAAAGTCTGTGGAAAAATCTAGCAATGCTCGACCCGAAAAAGTAGAGACAGAATCGGCAAAACCTAGTATAATTGACTTAGCTAATAATCCTGATTTTTCTGTTGCGACAATCGCGAAGGAAGCTAATCGAATAAAGGAAAGGGACGAGGGCGAAGTTTTCATTTCGTTGCATTAGACTATGAATCCACAACAAAATCAACAACCACAAATGATTATGCCACAAGGTGGCCAGATGGGTCAGGCACCACAGATCATGATGCCTGGACAAGCTCCGATGAGTGGTATGCCTCAGATGCCTCAAAACGGTATGCCAGGGCAGATGCCGGCAAATATGATGCAAGGGCAAATGCCGTCTGCTCCACAAATGATGCAAATGCAACAGCCGATGCAGGCTCCACAGGTATCTATGCCTGGGCAGGTTCCGCAAGCGGGCGCAATGCCTGGTAATGGTCCTGCTACTCAGAACTCTAATGCTGCTTCGATTGGGTCGGCGGCGATGCAAGCGCAATCAGCTGCTCCGGTCTCACATAATAAAGATGTGCCAACTTCTACGCAAGCCACTTTATTGATCTCAGAATTACGCGACAATGTGGTGATCATGAAGGATGGATCGTTTAGAGCAGTGGTAGCCTGTAAGTCGATTAACTTTGATCTAATGAGTGAGGCGGAACGAGCTGGTGTAGAAATATCGTATCAAGATTTCCTAAATTCCTTGAAGTTCACGACACAGATCTTGATTCGTAGCCAGCGAGTAGATATTGGGCCATATTTGGATAGACTAGCTGAACTTCGACGGAATAATGATAACATGCTTCTTGGTGTGTTGATGGACGACTATATTAATTTCGTTGATATTTTGTCGCAAGAAGCAAATATTATGGATAAATCGTTCTTTATTGTGATTCCTTATTATACCTCGGCAGATGCGGAGAAATTAGTGCAACAAACGAAGAATTTCTTCAAGGCATTTTCAAAGTCTAAGGGTATTGATGTAACTAAAATTGATCGAGCAACATATGACAAGGCTTTATCCGAACTATCTAACCGTGTTGATTCAGTGATGGCGGGGTTATTTAATATTGGTATTCATTCAGTCAGGCTAAACACGAAGGAATTGGCAGAGCTTTATTATAACTTTAATAACCCAGATACGGCGGTGAGAGAGCCATTGGTGGACTTTTCAAAACTTGCTACTATGTATGTGAGGAAAGCGGATAAGGAGGAGATGAATGGCTAAGAAAAAGAAGCAGTTAACTGCGGCGGAGATTGCGGCACAAAATGAGGCAATGGAAGCGGCAGAAATTCAGCGAGCCTTTGAGCAAGGTACCAATACTCTGCGTGATCTTATCTCGCCATCTGCAATAGAGATTCATTCGGATTATTTTAGGCTTGGGAATAAATACGGACGGACTTTGTATGTATATGGATATCCGCGCTCTCTTACTACAGGATGGCTTTCTCCTATTATTAATATTGATGAGGTGATTGATGTATCGATGTATGTCTATCCAGTGGAATCGGCGGTAGTAATGAAGAACTTACGTACGAAAGTGACTCAACTTGAAGCATCGATGAATTTGGGCATGGAAAAGGGGAAGGTACGTGATCCGGAGCTTGAGGCGGCTATTAGTGATGCCGAGGAATTACGTGATCAATTGCAGTTGGGCCAGGAAAAGTTCTTTAGGTTTGGTCTTTATGTGACTTTGTGGGCTGATTCTTTGGACGAACTGAAGTTTGTGCAACAGAAGATTGAGACGATTTTTGGCCAGCAAATGGTATTCTCGAAGGTGGCTAACTCTCAGCAAGAGCAGGGGCTTAATTCGATCATGCCTCAATGCTCGGATCAATTACAGATTCGTCGAAATATGAATACTGGTGCAATCTCTACATCTTTCCCATTTACATCGGCAGACTTAACACAGGATAAAGGCATATTGTATGGTGTCAATATGCATAATAATGGTCTAGTGATCTTTGATAGGTTTTCATTAGAAAATGCGAACATGGTTGTGTTTGCGAAATCTGGTGCTGGTAAATCATTTACTGTGAAGCTAGAAGCACTGAGATCGATGATGATAGGTGCGGAGATCTTGATTATCGATCCAGAGAATGAGTATCAGAAGCTTTGCGATGCGGTAGGCGGTTCATATATTCGTTTGTCTTTGAACTCTGATGTGAGAATTAATCCATTTGATTTGCCGAAAGTTATTGATGCTGAGGATGCGAATGATGCTTTGCGTGCGAACTTGGTGACTCTGCATGGTTTATTTAGGTTAATGCTTGGCGGGAATCAAGTGGCAGCTGGGGGACAGGTGGTGCCGGCTCTGACTGCGGCAGAGGAAGCTGATCTAGATCAGGCTTTGATCGATACTTATGCGCGTGCTGGGATCACTTCAGATCCGTTGACGCATCAGTCTACGCCACCTACTATCTCGAATCTATACGATACTTTGCTGCATATGGGTGGTACGGGACCGGCTTTGGCGCAGAGACTACGTAAGTATACGACTGGTACTTTTGCGGGGATCTTCTCACAGCAATCCAACGTGGATATTAACAACCAAATGGTAGTGTTTAATATTCGTGACCTAGAAGATGAGCTCCGTCCTGTGGCGATGTATATTGTGTTGTCGCATATCTGGAATATCGTTAGAGCAGCACAGAAGAAGCGTCTGCTAATCGTAGATGAGGCATGGCAGTTGATGAAATATGAGGATTCGGCGAACTTCTTGTTCTCGCTCGCTAAGCGTGCTCGTAAGTATTATCTTGGACTAACGACCATTACTCAGGATGTGGAAGACTTTATGAGTTCGAAGATGGGGCGCGCGATCGTAGGTAACTCATCGATGCAGCTACTTTTGAAGCAATCTCCTTCGGCGGTAGATGTGCTAGCAGATGTGTTTAAACTGACTGAGGAAGAGAAAAGGAGATTGTCGAACTTCCCAGTGGGGCACGGTCTATTCTTTGCGGGGCAGAATCACGTACACTTGCAGATTATTGCTTCTGAGACAGAAGAGAGTTTGATCACGACGAATCCAAATCAAAAAGCAAAACAACAATAGACAGAGGGCTATTAGCACTCTTGCATTTGGAGTGCTAGTGATGTATAATTTGTAATATGTCTAAACGTGATTACTATGAAATTTTGGGCGTATCGAAGAATGCGTCCGATGATGAGATTAAAAAGGCTTATCGGAAGCTGGCGGTAAAATATCATCCTGATAAGAATCCTGGCAACAAGGAGGCCGAGGAGAAGTTTAAGGAGATTAATGAGGCACATGATGTCTTGTCTGATAAGCAGAAACGAGCGCGTTATGATCAATTTGGCCATGCTGGTGTAGGTGGGGCTGGAAGTAATCCTTTTGGCGCTGGTGGAAATCCGTTTGGAGGTGGATTTGATTTCAATGGTCAGACGTTTAACTTTGACTTTGGTGGAGGTGGGGCGTTTGACGATATATTAGGTAGTTTGTTTGGATTTGGAGGAGCGAGACGGCCACGCAGAGGCGCGGATTATCAAACGACTGTGACACTATCTTTTGAAGAGGCAATCTTTGGTACGACTAAATCTGTATCGGTGAATGGTTCGGACTTGAAAGTGAAAATTCCGGCGGGGATTGATGACGGAATGAGTGTGAGAATACGTGGTAAAGGTGGTCCGGCGCCAGAGGGAGCGACCGAAAAAGGTGACTTGTATGTGCGCGTGCGCGTGAAGCCGCACAAAAATCTGACGCGAGAGGGTGCAATCATCTTATCGGAAGAGAAGATCAGCATGGTAGATGCGGCACTGGGGTGTGAGATTGATGTTGAGACGGTAGATGGAACGGTAACTATGAAAGTTCCAGCTGGAACGCAGTCGGGGACTCCATTTAAACTATCTGGGCATGGCGTACCATTTCGTTCCGATGGCGATAGAGGCCCACATATCGTGACTGTGATTGTGGAGACACCGAAGAACTTGTCGAAGAAACAGAAAGAATTGCTAGAAGAATTTAGGGGTGCCAAAAAGCGGGGATTTTGGGGATAGAATAGTTTGGTCTGTTAGACTCCTATTCTTTGTGTGGTAAGGTGTTAGTTTGTTAGGCGGAGACACGCATCTCAACTAATCCGGTGCTGGTATTTCGTACTACGAAATCAACTCCGTTTGAAGCTCGTTCGATACGGTGAGTAACCCACCCAGATGAGTTTCGTACGACTAAAGAATTCGAGAGCAGGCTGCCCTCGATGTACGATTTGGTGCCGTCGGGTGCACGGTAGATTAAACCATTTTTTAATAACATTTCTTCTATTTTGCCCATTTTGCCTCCATTGTTGTTTTTAGTTTAGGACGTCTGTAATTAAAATACAAGCTTTAGCTTGGTGGATTTTTTGGACAGAATATGATGTGATATTAGTGTCTAGCTTTAGAAAAGTGCGGTTTTGTGTTATAATAGAGTTGGAATATTATAAATTGATGTTATTTGTTAACCCGCTGATATAGAGAAAAATATCGGCAAAAACAATTAGAAAGGGAATTTATGGAAATTATAATTCCGGTAATTGCCGCGGTGGCAGGAATTGCTGCTGGTGCGGGAGGAATTTTTGCATACAATAAGAAAAATGAAAAGGGTGGGAAGGATAAGGCGGATGATCTAGTGCGCAAGGCTAAGCGTGAGGCATCGGATATCGTTTTGTCAGCGAAAAAGGAAGCCGCTAAAGTGACCGAGAAGAATCAGAATGAGGAAAATGAACGTCGACGTGAGTGGAAGCGGACAGAGAATCGTTTGGCAGAGCGTGAGACAACACTTGATGCGAAGCTGGACCAATTGGAGAAGAAAACTGAGAAGTTGGCACGGGAGGAAAAAGAGCTTGACGAATTGAAGAATGAGGTGCGCCAGATTCGAACAAAGCAGCATGAGAAGCTTGAGAAGATCGCGGGACTTTCTAAGGCTGACGCTAGAGACAAGTTGATGAAGATGACGGAGAATGATATCAAGCAGGATCTAGCTGGGCTAGTAGTGAAAGAACAGCGTGAGATTAAGCATGATATTGATGAGACGGCACAAGCATTGCTTCTGACTGCAATGGAGCGGATGTCATCTGAGGTGACAGCTGACCGTACAGTGACGGCTTTGAAATTGCCTGATGATGATATGAAAGGCCGGATCATTGGTAAGGAGGGGCGTAATATTCAGGCTTTGCAGAGAGCTACTGGCGTGGATATCTTGGTAGATGATACACCTGGTATGGTGGTGCTGTCTTCATTTGATCCAATTCGTCGTCAGGTAGCAAGATATGCTTTGGAGCGTTTGATGAAAGATGGGCGGATTAATCCGGCTTCGATTGAAGAATCAGTTGCAAAAGCGGAGCGTGAGATTGAGAAAGAAGTGGTACGCGCAGGTGAAGATGCAGCACGTGAGGTGGGTGTAGTAGGAATACCACGTGAGATTTTGCATTTGCTAGGCGAATTGAAATTCCGTACTTCTTATGGGCAAAATGTGTTACTACATTCTATTGAGATGGCGCATGTGGCTGGAATGATTGCTGAAGAAATCGGCGCAGATAAGCGGATCGCAAAGACTGCAGCTTTGCTACATGATATGGGTAAAGCAGTGACGCATAAGATTGAGGGGAAGCATGCGGATATTGGGGCGGAGCTTGCAAAGAAATATGGAATGAGTGAGCCAGTAGTACATGCAATTGCGGCACACCATGATGATATTGAGCCAACTACGCCGGAGGCGATCATTGTAAAGATCTGTGATGCGATGAGTGCGGCGCGCCCGGGTGCTCGTAATATTTCAGCAGAGAACTTCGCTGAGAGAATGCGCGATCTTGAGAATATCGCTACTTCGTTTACTGGTATTGATAAGGCCTATGCGATTTCGGCAGGCCGTGAGATTCGTGTGATCGTGGAACCGAAGTCTATCGATGATCTTTCGGCTTTGAAATTGGCAAGAGATATTGCAAATAAGATTGAAGCGACGATGAGCTATCCTGGTGTGATCAAGGTGAATGTGATTCGTGAAACTCGCGCAGTAGAATATGCAAAATAAGATTTATGAACCAAGAAGGTGCTGGGTGGGAGAAACCCAGAAGATCTGTTATGATACACGCGAAGAAGCGGAGCTTGCGGCGAAGGTGGCAGAATATGACCATAAGATCTCTGGACTGGGTGTATACAAGTGTGAGTTTGGAGATCATTGGCATTTGACGCGGGAGAAGAAATAGGATTAGTTGTTGTGTTGTTGATAGCGGATTTGGTGGGGGAGAAGTGGTTTTTGCTTTGTCTGTCGTGGTATAATAATTGAAAAGGAGTTTAAAGGATATGGCGAAAGCTGAAAAAACTGCGAAGGCAGAAATAATAAAGCGCCCGATCGAGAAGGTGGGCGGAGAAATAAAGAAAAAGGCTTGGGCGGCCGTGATTGAGTCTTTGTGCTTGATCGTACTTGGTATTTTGTTTGTGACGCTCCAAGATACGATGGTAAAGATTATCGCTTATATTGTGGGTGTGTTCTTTATTGTGAAGGGTGGTTTCCAGATTATTGACTATTTCATGCAGAAGGGGCAAAACGACTTCTTCAATAATGGGCTGTTGTTTGGGGTGGTGTCGGTACTACTTGGTATTGCGGCTTTGGTCGTTGGTGAAGATATTGCTAATGTGTTTAGAGTGGTGGTCGGGATCCTGATTATTTATGAGGCACTTGTGAGGATCAATACTGCGTCGAAGTTGGCGGCGGTAGGAATCTCGAGTTGGCGATATATTACGATCGTGGCACTTCTGATGTTGGTGATTGGTGTGATAGTGACATTTGTGTCTGGTTCTGTGATCGTGTTGATTGGTTGGCTAATGGTAGCTACTGGTGTAGTAGGGATTGTTGGTGATGTGATGTTCGTACAACATGTTGATCAGGTAGTAGATGCGCTGACGGGGAAGAGCAAGCAAGAATAATTATTGCGAGTCTTTGGGAAAATGGGAAGCTTCTAGGTGTGTGGGGTTCTAGGTGTGAGGGCTTCCCATTTTCTAAATATTGTGATATAATTAAGGGAGTCCAAAAATGGGCCGGTAGCTCAGCTGGTTAGAGCACGAGCCTCTTAAGCTTGGTGTCGTGGGTTCGAGTCCCACCCGGCTCACCAACAGGGGAACCTGTGGAAAACTCAGGTTCGAAGATGAAATTAAATGGTGATTTATATCTGTAAATCACCCTTTTTTGTGCATCAATTTCGAGGTTCGAAACCATATTTCTGACCAAAATGTCCTTTTCGACGAGATCTCCTTTTTCTAACCTGTTAATTAGCGAATTTAGCGAGTTCGAAAACTTTTCGATGGTCATGCGCAATTTTTCAGGATTCTTGATTCTGGCTTCAATTTGCTTGATTCTTTCGTCTATATTTACAACATCATTTTGTAAATCTGCCATGTCCTTTTTGAGCTTGTCTTTGACGGCCTTTGGCGACTCTTTGTCGAGCTCGGCATACTTTTCCGCAAGGTCGTCAATCTTTCTTTGTTTCTGTGTTTTCTGGCCGAGTAGCTCGTGTTTCTCGACAGTGAACTCTTGCATCTTCTTGTCGGCATATTCGCTCATGGCGTTTACATATTCGGTAAAGTCGTATTTCTGGCTGATACGGCCGAATTCCTCGTAGAGTTGGTCCATGATGACATGCATGCGTATATTGTTATTTGGACGCGTGCAGGCCTTGTTATGGCATCGATAATTGAGGTAATACGTGCCAGAGTGGCCGCGGTTTCTGGCCGGTATCATATAGTGGCCACATACTGAGCATTTGATAAGATGGCGGAATGGCAGGAAGTATTTGCCATGTGTGGCTTTTTGATTCTCGTAGCAGGAAGATTGGATCGAGCCGCGGTCTTTTCTGAACATTTTCTGGACCTGGTCGAATTCTTCTTCGGTTACCATTGGTTTGAAGTTTGGCGTTACGACGCGTAGATCTACATAGTTGCGGCCTTGTTCCAAGATTCCGTAGTAGAACGGATCGTGGAAGATGCGGTTCGCGGTGCTTTCGCAGACACCGTAGCTTCTGACGTGTTTGTTTCGGCGCGATAGTTTTGTAGAACGCTCTACGTTATTCATCTTCCAGTAACGGTAGACTTCCATTTGTGACGCGCCATTTAGAATCATTTGCCAGCCTTTCTGGATCATCTTGAAGTTCTTGTCTGGCTTGTAATAACCTGAGACGTCGTCTCTGATATAGCCCCACTTTGGCATGCCGCCGGATTTACCTTGTTCGAGGTTGGAATCGACACCGCGTTGTACGCTTTCGGATAGATGCTCTGAGTATTGCTTTGAAAGTGCAAAGAGCATGTTTAGCGTCAGCTTGCCGCTAGAATCGTTATGGAATTCGAAAGTCGGGAAACGCAGGTCTTTAATGACGCCGTTATCGACCATATCAACCACCATTCCGGCTTCGAGCGAGTTACGTG
>JAZQBP010000046.1:0-21826 GCA_045545815.1 Candidatus Nanosyncoccus sp.
AGCTACTGGTACAGCTAAGTCAGGAGACATAAGTAACTGGGCCATGAAGATCACACCCAGTGGTTCATCATTTACACCAATAGCAGATAATGGCTTTAATAACTATAGTGCAGTACCAAGTGAATATACTAAAGTAGCACACTTCACTGGTCCTACTGATTCTGGAGATCAAGCTACTGGCTCTACTATCACTACTACATACGCTAGTTTTGTCTCAGGCTCTGAAGCTCCTGATACTTATGAAGGTAAAGTAAAGTACACCTTAGTAAACCCTGCTAGTAGTACTCCAGCTCAACCAGTACCATGTGAAGCAAACAAGATCTGTTATAATGCTAATGCTACTAATGTACAAGGGCAGATGGGGAAACAGAGTTCGTCGAATAACACAATTGCTGCACTCTACGCTCCTAACTTCAAACGCGTAGGTTATGGCTTTGCTGGCTGGAATACTGAATACGATTACTCTGGTGAGACTTATGGGCCAAACCAAGACATCACCACCCCGAGTACTATGTCCACTAAAGGCTTACCGCTCTATGCTATGTGGGTTAAGTCTGAAGGTACTCTACAAAACTGGGATGGTTGTTCTAGTATGAGTACAGGTGAAGTTACGGCTCTTACCGATAATCGTGATAATGATACCTATGCTGTAGCTAAACTCGCTGATGGCAAATGTTGGATGATTGAAAATCTCAGACTTGATGACGGTGTAGATCTTTCATCTACTAACACCCATAATCCATCTCTGCCACTCACTAACATCTATGATTCTAGCACTACATCAAACCACCTCTCTCCAACCTCATCACTAGATTATGATGCTGCTTCTGCTCCAGAAGGATGGTGTACTACTAACTCCTCTGCCTGTGACAACCAATCTAGACTCCGAACAGATAATACCACCCTCTTTACGGACAACACTTCCGCATACAGGAATGTATACTCCTACGGTAATTACTACAACTGGTACTCAGCTACAGCAGGACACGGTAAATATGGCGATAGCTACGGACAAGGTTATGAATCACCAGGTGACATTTGTCCAGCAGGCTGGCATCTACCAAAAGGTGGTAATAAATCCCAAGAATCTACCAACGAATTTTGGCAACTAATTACTACTGGGCTAAACAACGGAGTAAATCCAGCTGACTATGACACCTCCACATACCCATATTACACTGGAACAGAAGCAACTCCAGTCTCTAACGCCATGAGATCTTATCCTAATAACTTTGTCTATTCCGGAGGCATGTATGGTTCGTCGGTCTACTACCGTAATTCCAGCGGGTACTATTGGTCGTCTTCGGCGGATAGTAGCAGCTTCGCCTACTACTTGTACTTAGATAGTAGCAACGTCTACCCAGGCACGAACTACTACAACAAGTTCTACGGGTGGATGGTGCGCTGCGTCGCTGGAGTGTAGTGAACAAAGATGGAATAATTAGTTCACAAAAAAGAAAGGAAAAGAAATGAAAGGAGAAAATGGATAAAACGGCAAATAGAACAATTACTACATTCAGAGTAGATTTTGTTGCTGCGGTGAGCCTAATATCTCTCACATTTCTTTTTGCAACAACGCTAGTTACCGATACGGCCTCCGCCGTCTCCCACACCCTCTCCCTCACCTCTTCCGGTGCTCAAAGCATCAATGCAACAGGTGCAGGTGGCGCAGTGATCAGTAGCGATAGTATCAATGTAGTTACTACATGTAAATCTGGTTATAACTTTACTATCAATACTTCAGTAAATGATAATAATCTATATCTAGGTGGTGATGCCTCAAAAAATGAATCAGGTAAATATTTTACTCCAGCGGATGGTACTACTACCCTAGCTAATTCTACTAATACATGGGGGTATTACTATAATGCTACTAGTCCTTCTACTACTCCTACATCATCTAATATCTTCTCTCCAGTACCAACATTAAATAGTCCTGCTACTGTTATCTCTCCACGAGCTACTCCTAGTAGTACAGACATTAATGATAACTTTAATATCTACTATGGTGTATCAGTCTCACCTTCTATGCCTGTAGGTACTTATAAGATGATTCCAGAACAAAAGACAGTTGAAGGCACAGAAATACTAGTTGATGGCACTATTGTCTATACTGCTACTATTGCAGAAGCTTGCACTAAATACACAGTACATTTTGATCCTTCTAGCTACTTTGAAGGTAATCTAATCACTGGTACTGGTACTATGAGTGATCAGTCTATCTTTGAGGGTGTTGCTACAGCACTCACTAATAACTCATTTACTGCTCCTACTATTAGCGGCACACAGTATTACTTTGCTGGTTGGAATACTGCTCAGGATGGTAGTGGAACAACATATACAGACGGACAGTCTGTTACAGATCTCGTTGCTACTGGAAACACAATTACACTTTATGCTATGTGGACAGATTGCCCTGGTGGTAAGATCTGTTACTTTGCAAATGCTGACAATGTAGAAGGTGAAATGGGTAACCAGACAATAATCAGTACAGATACTTCGGCTATATTACGGGCGCCTAACTATAAATATGATGGTTATGGATTTGCTTCTTGGAATACTGAGAAGGATGGCACTGGTACTAACTATGGCCCTAATCAGATTATAGAATTTACAGCAGGGCAGTACGATAATAACGGCTTAAAACTACATGCTACCTGGGTAGCAAGTGTTGGTAACCTTCAGAACTGGACTTGTCCAAATGATACTGATATGCCAATCGGCACAGTTACCGCTCTAAAAGACACTAGAGATAACAACGTTTACACTGTGGCTAAGCTCGCAGATGGCAGATGTTGGATGGTAGACAATCTGAGATTAGCGGATAAGGATGCGAATGATAATGATATTATTTTAAGTTCGTCTAACACCCATAATCCGTCTCTCCCTCTCACTAATATTTATGATACCGGTGTTACTTCTAATCACCTTTCTCCAAATTCGTCTATCGCTTATGATGCGATTACTGCCCCAGAAGGGTGGTGTACTACAGTTTCGGCCGATTGCTTCGATCAATCTAGAGTTAGAACGGATAATACTATCCTATTTACTGACAATACTTCGTCAAATTACAAAAACTCTGGTAATGTATATAGATATGGTAACTATTACAACTGGTATTCTGCTACGGCTGGTCATGGTAAATATGACATGCTCAGTGGAAACACTACTGGTGACATTTGTCCTGCTGGCTGGCATTTGCCAACAGGTGGTTCTGCTACGTCGGAGTTTGGTGTACTAGATGTCGCTATGGGTGGTACGGGAGACAAACAAGCCTCTGCCGAAGCTTCTAATAGATGGCGTACATACCCGAATAATTTTGTTTTTTCTGGTGCTGTAGATGGGGAATCGATAGAGGGGAGAGGTACTCGTGTACGTTATTGGTCATCTACAGCCAAAAATACTAGTGCGTACTACCTGTACTTTAATAGGGAAAATCTCTCTCCAGGAAATGGTAACGATCCTAAGCGTTATGGATTCTCAGTACGTTGCATCTCTGATACTTAGTAGAATAGCAAAAACTGGAGTTCGTCTTATGGTTTCTTTAGGCTTTACCTTCGTGTAAATTGATATACTAATGATGCCTAAAATCTGAATATAATCCTATGAATGTGTTATAATTAATCAAAAGGAGGTAAATGAAAAATAGAATTAAGTTTAGTTTGCTTGCATTGGCGGTAATGATCGGAGCAGGTTTTGGTCTAACAGGAGCTATCTATGCTGAGGGGGAAGAAGAAGCTACTGTCGACGAGAATGGTACCAGCATCAGTCTTTCGCCGGTGAGCGACGTGGTCTCGCTATCTTCAGAATCGCGCTATGATAATACTTTTGAAGTAAAAAACGACGGTAAGTCGGATATTAGGATTGAGGTCTACGCTGCGCCGTATTCTTACATCTACTCTGAGGAGCAGAATGCTTACCAGCTTGGATTCAGTCAAGAGAATGCTTTTACGCAGATCACACGATGGATTTCATTCAAAGATGCAAGTGGTAATTGGGTGACAAAGGCTACTTATACCATCCCAGCAGGAAAAACTCTGCCGGTCGACTACCGAATCTCGACACCTGCAGACATACCAGCAGGCGGGCAATACGCAGTCATCTTCGCTCATACTTTGACAAGCGTTGGTTCTATTAATGGCATCAAGACTGAGGCAAGTCCTGGATTAGTCGTATACGGTCGTTCCACAGAAGGTGAGCAAGTGGTCACAGCCGAAATCTCTGACGCCAAGATCGAACAAAGCGTGACAGAGAATGGTAACACTCGCAATAATTTCTTCGCCTCTGCCAAGATTAAGAATACAGGAAATGTCGACTTTAATGCTTCTGGCGTGCTAAAAGTCGAGCCGATCCTCGGAGGTTCAAGCTACGAAACACCAACAGAAGGTGGCCGCATCTCAGTGATACCTGAAGCCGAGCTGGTCTTATCAGATGAGTGGAAAGAATCACCAGGATTTGGTCTATATAAAGCCACTTGGACAGTCACGGCGGCTGATAAGACGGAGGTTGTGGAAAAGTTGATACTAGTAAATCCACTTTTGTTCATATTTATCGTATTAATTGTCTTGACAATAATAGCCGTATGCATTATAATGGTGCTTAGGAAGCGTAAAGAGCGCCGTTCTAGATTGGCTGTTTAGATCGGACCTTACGAAGCCAAAATAAACATCAAACATAAAAGAGAGTGTAGAGTATGAAAAAGACACAAAAGAATATCTTGGGGCTATCTGGGTTATTCTTGGTGGCTGCGGTAACGATCTTTGCCGCGAGCTTACCTGGGCCGGAAGCCTCGGCCGTAGAAGTCTCGGATCATGTATCCGTGCGCGTAGTGGGGGACAAGCCAAATGTGGACGTGACCGGTATCACATCCGGCGAAGAAACTTTTGAACCGGTACAAAATATCAACATT
This sequence comes from Candidatus Nanosyncoccus sp., assembly GCA_045545815.1. Lineage (GTDB taxonomy): Bacteria > Patescibacteriota > Saccharimonadia > Saccharimonadales > Saccharimonadaceae > Nanosyncoccus. The sequence continues at coordinate 4,910 of JAZQBP010000046.1, forward strand.
GATTATGAATATGTGGAAGAACTGAAAGCGGTACTTAAATACACAGATGAGAATGGTAATCCACAGGAAATTGAATTATTTAATGAAGCTATCTCTCAGCAATCCGGTAGCGAGCCGTTAACTATTGATCTAACCAACGGTACCTATTCTTATGGTGGAAATACCTACCCACTACCTGTTAGTGGTTATGGTGATTATACCTTAGTAGTGACTGGTACTGGCGCTGGTGGTGTATTTGATGAACAGACGGTTGATTTCTCATTTGTACCATTTAAGGCTGAGATTAAGACGGATGATGGTACAGGTGAACAATATATTAATATAGAGTATAATCCAAATGATCCGGGTTCGGATGACGATAATGGTGTATCTAGTATCGTGGTGAATGTGTATGATGAGAATGGTAATCTTGTGACGCCAATGTCACCAATCCAGGTAACTCCGCCTACTAACAAGGTTCCTCTTCCATTCGGCGAATATGACCTTCCTTCGGGGAATTACACCGTAGAGATAATCGCTTATAATCATAATGGTGAAGTAATCAATAGAAGGTATCTCTCGACAAACTATCAGAAGGTACCGGTGCCTTCAACCGACGCACCAGATACCGGTGGATTCATGGGTAATCTAAATGCATCAAAGGCCGACTATATCGTGACTGGACTCATCGTATTTGGTCTAGTCGGAGGCGCAGGCGCGATCTATATCTCACGACATGATAAAAAATCTTCTAAACGACGCTAAATAATATAAACTCTGCACAAGGATTCGGGCACCGCTAACTGCGAGGGTGCCCGAATTTGGTCTGGACTAAAAAACGAACTGAGGATTACCCCAGTTCGTTTGGTTATTACTCCGATACGCCTAGCTCTAATCTCTTGAACTGCTTGATGGTGATATTCTCACCGGTCTTAGCAATAGCTTCCTTAATGAACTGCTCTACAGTCTTAGAATCATCTAGGATGTAAGGCTGGTTCATCAGGACTTTGTCAGAGAAGGATTTCTTCATCTGACCTTCGAGAATCTGCTCTTTCATATTCTCTGGACCCTTGAAGTTGGATTCGAGCTCTTTCATCTTGGCTTTGCGGTCTGCTTCAGGGATATCATCTTCTGAAACATAGAGTGGATTCATAGATGCGATCTGCATAGCGATCTGGTGAGCCAAAGTCTTGAATTCTTCGGTCTTAGCTACGAAACTAGTCTCGCAGTTTACTTCAACGATAGCGCCGAGACGGCCATCGTGAATGTAGGCTTCAATTAGACCTTCGCGAGTCTCGCGGTCGCCGCGCTTCTCGGCTTTGGTCAAGCCTTTTTTACGCATCGCTTCTAGAGCTTTATCAAAATCGCCCTTAGCTTCGACTAAGGCTTTCTTGGCGTCAGTGAGACCGGCACCTGATAGCTCTTTTAGCTTCTTAATTTGTTCAACTGAAATTTCAGCCATAGTTTATGCCTCCTATAATTAAATTTACGCAAGTTATTTTTTGCCTTCCTTGATAGCTTCGACGAAGTAGTCGAGGGCGAGCTTGGTCGCCTTGATCGAATCGTCGTTCATTGGAATGACGAAATCGATGCTAGATGGGTCGACATTGGAGTCGGTCAAAGCGATGACCGGAATACCAAGTACATTGGCTTCCTTGATCGCGTTCTTGTCTTCGATCGCGTCGATCACGATGACAGCAGCAGGTTGCTCGGTCATGTCTTTAATACCACCATAGCGTTCGTTTAAGAGATTGATCTCTTCTTGGAAGCGCTGAACCTCGAGCTTGGAGTAACGATTCTCGAGCTCACCAGAGGCCATGCGACGCTCTAGGTCTTTGAGCTTTTTGATCTGACGGTTTACCGTCTCGACATTAGTAAGAGTACCGCCTACCCAGCGTACAGTGACGTAAGGCATTTCGACAGACTCGGCAGCTTCTTTGACGACATCCTTCATCTGCTTCTTGGTGCCGACGAAGAGGACTTTCTTGCCATTCTTGACAAGGTCAGTAAGCTTTGGTAAAGCTTTATCGAAACCTTCGACTGTCTTCTCAAGGTTGATAATATGCGCGTTTTGGCGCTTGCTGTGAATGTATGGCGCCATTTTGGGGTGCCAGCGGCTGGTCTTGTGCCCAAAATGAGCACCTGCTTCCAGCAATGCTTTCATATCGACATCTACTGCCATATATGATTTCCTTTCTCACTGTTTATGGGACCTCAGCCGAATGGCCAGGAAATCTCCCAATAAACTGTTTCGTTAAATTAATATATGGTGTTATTATATCACAGTTTGCTCAAAATACAAGAGGTATTGTACCAGTCATTCAAAGTAAGCAAGTAGTACTTATGCTTGCAAATAGAGGCATTCCTACTATAATATGACCTAGCAGTTGTTTAGTGTACATTAAAAAGGAGGGGGGAAAATGAATAAGCATATTCTAGCAACGATCCCGAGTGACTTACATACGAATCTTGCCTGTGATCCATGGGAATTCAAGCGTATGCAAGAGATTGACGATAGGAGATTGTATCTGTATGGAGACATCATGCCTGTCGTCAATGACTGTTCTACTTATGCGGATGCTTCGATCGCTTCGATGCTGGTTGAGGAGATACTCAACATTAATCGTCTCGATGAAGGTGTTCCAGTAGAAGAGCGGGAGCCTATCAGGCTTTATATCAACTCTCCAGGAGGGGAACCTACGGAAGGATTCGCCCTGATCGCGGCAATAGAGTTGAGTAAGACTCCGATCTACACCATCAATATAGGTCAATGGAGCTCAATGGCGTTCTTGGTCGGCATTGCTGGCCACAAGCGTTTCTCGTTGCCGTATGTGTCATTCTTGATGCATGATGGATCGATTTTCCTTTATGGTTCTGCAAACAAGGTAAAAGACAGAGTAGCCTTTGAAGACCGTATAGAAGAGAAGGTCGTCAAGCCATATGTACTGAAACATAGCAAAATGGATGAAGCTACGTATGACAAACTAGACCGTAAGGAATTCTACATGTTGCCGGAGGAAGCTCTGGAGTACGGTTTTATCGATGAGATTATCGATAATCTTGAGGTTATCTTCTAAATCACTGCTTAGGACGAGCATGCGCTCGTCCTTTTTCTTTACTTTTTGAGTAATCTCTGGTATAATCGTTCCAATTATGAGTAAAAAAGAGTTACATCCCAAAGATTATCGCGACGTCGTGTTTTCTGACGAAGCGGCTGGCTTTTCGTTCTTGACAAAGTCCACTGCGAAAAGCGAAGAGACTATTAAGTGGAAGGACGGCAAAGAGTATCCTCTAGTAAAGGTACAAATCTCATCAGCTTCGCATCCATTCTTTACTGGCGAAGAGAAGATTATCGATACTGAGGGTCGCGTCGATCGCTTCAAGGCTCGTGCCGAGAAAGCTGCCAAGATGAAAGCAGCTCTCGAGAACAAGGCCAAGAAGGCAGCCAAAGAGGCCGAAAAAAAGGCCAAGGCCGACGATTCAGTCTCAGCATAAATATAAATCTGGTCCGCGTGACCAGATTTTTGTTATAATAGTATTATAAACAAGGAGTTATTATGTTTGACACAGCAGAAGATCGCAAGAAGATGGAGGGGGTAGTTGAGCGATTTAAGAGTGAGATGAAGAAGGTGCGTACTGGCAGAGCACATCCAGATATGCTCTCTGGTATCAAGGTAGAAGTGTATGGACAATATATGCCTCTAAACCAAGTGTCAAACATCACGGCGGCAGACGCGACTTTACTAGTAGTAACACCGTTTGACCCATCTAATATTCAGGCGATTGCTAGTGCGATCCGAGCCGATCAATCGTTGGGATTAAACCCAGCAGATGATGGTAGAGTGATCCGTGTACCGATCCCGGCTTTAACCGAAGAGCGCCGCAAGGAGATTGTGAAGAGTGCTTCAGCTAAGGTTGAGGAGGCCAAAGTGGCTATCCGTAATATGCGTGAAGACGCCAGAAAGGCCGTAAAAGTAGCCACTGAGATGAGTGAGGACATCAAGAAACGGGCTGAGAAAGAGATTGATGAGCTGACTAAGGAATTTAGCGATAAGATCGATGCTGAATTTAAAGCTAAGTCTGATGAAATAATGAAGTTATAGGATAATACCAAATGAGTTTGAATCATCTAGGAATTATCGCCGACGGAAACCGTAGGTGGGCGAAATCACAAGGTTTGCCGTCTATTGAGGGACACAAGAAAGGCCTCGAAGTGATCGAGAAATTAGTGGGGGCGGCCGCTGAGGCTGGGATCTCGTATCTCACTTTCTATGTCTTTAGTACAGAAAACTGGGGACGAAGCGAAGCGGAAGTCTCATACATCATGAAATTAGCTGAAACACGTATCCTAAAATACGCTGAAAAGCTAAAAGCCAAGAACGGCAAGCTGGTGATACTTGGCTCCAAGAAGAAAATCTCGCCAAAGCTTGCGTCTATACTAGAAAAGGCAGAGAAGCTCACTGCTGAATGTGATGGTATTACTGTAGGGTTTTGTTTTAACTATGGTGGCGAACTAGAGATTGCTGAGGCGGCGACGATCGCGTCGCAGGAGGGAGAGATCACGCCTGAGTCGATCAGAAAGCATTTATACCATCCGGAGATCCCTGATCTTGATATGGTGGTAAGGACATCAGGTGAAGAGCGCATCTCAGGTTTTATGTTATGGCGAGCGAGCTATGCGGAATTTATGTTTATGGAGAAATTCTTTCCAGAGATGAATGCTGAGGACGTGGCTGAAATAGTAAAAGAATACGATTCTAGATCACGCAGATTTGGCAAATAGTCACTGGTCGCGACCTAATGCAAGGTGCCATCGTCTTAGACGTACAAAGATTAATACCACTTATGTTTACTAAGCGTATGATATAATTATTATTATGGAAATATTGATTGGGGTAATAGTCGGTTTAGTTGTTCTAATGGTGCTGGTGACAGCACATGAGTTTGGACATTTTATCGCCGCACGGAGAAACGGCGTAAACGTACTTGAGTTTGGGATTGGTTTTCCGCCCAGAGCAATGGCTTGGGTGAAAGATGCCAAGACTGGCAAGTGGCGTCGCTTGCCACGCAAGGAATGGGAAAAAAATTCTAGCACAAAAGTTGTATACTCCGACGGAGAAAAGCGTGACTTTGCTCAAAAGGGAATGGTATTCAGTCTAAACTGGCTGCCTATCGGTGGCTTTTGCCAAATGGATGGTGAATCGGATGCCGATACTAGAAAGGGAACGTTCGGTGCGGCCAAATATTGGTCTAAGACTAAAATACTCTTTGCTGGTGTGACAATGAATTGGTTACTGGCTTTTGTAATATTTACAATATTGGCTTGGACTGGCATGCCGGAGTTCTTGGAAGGGCAATTTACTATACCGTCAGACACACGAACGGAATCTACGCCAGTACAGATCACTTCAGTAGCCGAAGATTCACCCGCCGAGCGAGCAGGACTAGAGACTGGGGATTACATCTTGAGCGTTGATGGGAACGAGTATTTGCACGCCAGTGAGATCATTGACTATAATGAATCTAAGGCCGGAGAGACTGTTGTCTATAAGGTACGGCATGACGCAGCTGATGATGCTGAGTGTAATTGTCCAGACGGGCATAATTGCAATTGCGAGGTAAGAGACGGTACATATGAGGTAGACGTTCACCTTAATCCTAAAGATTCTGAATATCTAGTCGGCGTGACCATGGCCACTTCGCAATCTATGTCTTATTCTACTTGGTCGGCACCGGTGGTGGGGGCTGGTCTTACGTTACAATTAACTGGAGAGACATTCAAAGGTGTCGGTGTAATGATTTGGAATTTAATTAGCGGAATCGGCTCACAGTTTAGCCCCGATTCCAGTATTCGCGAAAGTGGACAGGCGGCAATCTCGTCAGTAGGTGATTCAGTATCTGGTCCGGTGGGTATAATTGGTGTATTATTCCCGGCGTTTACGGCAGCAGGGCCCACAAACCTAGCGTTTCTAGCGGCACTAATCTCCGTCTCACTGGCTTGTATGAATGTTTTACCTATTCCAGCACTTGATGGCGGTAGGTGGCTGCTTATTACTATCTACAAGCTACGCAGGAAAAAACTTACCAAAGAGACAGAGGAAAAGATCGTAACAAGAGCTTTTGTTGTACTTTTAGCGCTGATCTTTATCGTAACAATACTTGATATTATAAGGATTGCGCAGTGATCAGTATACTCATCATGATGATTTGGGCGGGGGGTTCAATAATACTATCGCAGCTCTTAGTAGGTTACATCATGATATGGATTACTGGAGCAGGTTTTGTTAAGTCACCCATTGGTACAGCCTGCTTACTAATATTATCTTATGCACTTTCGCTTTTTTTGGTGTTGTATGTACCGTCATTATTTTCTCATAATCTGAAATCGGGCAACAATAAGAAAGCTTTAGCGAATAAACGTAAAAAAGAACTCAAAATACTAGGGCTCTCAGACTGGCCAACCTGGACAGATATTGGTCTGGCGCCAGTTGGTTTTGTAGTGTATTTGGTGCTAGCCGCTGGTCTAGTGGCGCTATTTAGCCTCTTTCCTTGGTTTGACGTATCGCAGGCTCAAGACGTGGGATTTGAACATTATATTGCTGGATTTGACCGCTCTATTGCCTTTATCTCCATTGTAGTAGTAGCTCCGATTGTGGAAGAGATTATCTTTCGTGGGTGGTTGTATGGCAATATACGTGAGCGTACAAATAAGAAGCTTGGCGCAGCGTGGTCCATCGTAGTTTCGACGCTACTAGTTTCTTTAGCTTTTGGTGTCATGCACCTGCAGTGGAATGTAGGCGTAAATGTCTTTGTGATGTCCGTAATAGCGTGCCTAATGCGCGAAATCACCGGCACGATCCACTCGGGCATATTCCTTCATATGATCAAAAACGGAGTGGCTTTTTATCTGCTTTATTTAGTCGGGTTTATGTGATATATTGACTTGTGGGGGTATTTCGTGTAAACTAGATAAAGCTAAAGTTGGAGTAATCAATTATGATCAAAAAGACCGTCAGTTTAACCGCAGAAGGGAAGAAAGCTCTTGAGAAAGAGTTAGATGAGCTGATCAAAAATCGTCCCGTGGTGGCCGAGCGGATCGCGACGGCACGCTCTTTTGGTGATCTGTCAGAGAATGAAGAGTATTCGTCCGCCCGTAACGAGCAAAAAGTCGCTGAAGGTAGAATCTTAGAAATCCAAGATATATTAAAGAATGCAAAAGTAATCCGTGGTGGGAAGCGTAGTAAGGTTGACTTAGGTGCTACTGTCTCGCTTAAGATGAGTGGACGAAATGTGGAGTATACACTCGTAGGGCCTACTGAGGCTAACCCGCTTGAAGGTAAGATCTCGAATGAATCCCCTATTGGTAAGGCTTTACTAGGACATAAAGCAGGTGAAGAATTTGAGTTTAATGGCAAGAAGGTTAAGATTGTAGAAATCAAGTAACATGATATAATATATAATATGTTACTTGAGGATTATCGAAACGAGAGATTAAGAAAACTTAGTGATTTGCGTGAGCGCGGAATTGATCCGTACCCATCTGAAACACACCGTAATTGCAAGATTTCTGATGTGGTGACACATTTTGACGAGAAAAAGGGACAAGAAGTGACAATTGCTGGTCGGATTGTAGCAATCCGTTCATTTGGTAAGCTGGTCTTTATCAAGGTACGTGATATGTCGAGCGAGGTTCAGATTTTTATGAAGGCGGTCGCGGATGAGACGCCAGATGGGCTCTTAGGCGCAAAGGATATCAAGTTACTAGACACAGGTGATTTTATTGAAGCAAAGGGAATTGTAGATAAGTCCCAGACCGGTGAGATTTCAGTATTTGCAAATTTCGTGAAACTTCTGACTAAGAGCCTACGCCCAATGCCTGAGGTATTTACTAACAAGGAAGAGCGCTATCGTAGGCGTTATGTCGACATGAATGTTAATCCCGAGGTCCGTGAGCGACTTATAAGGCGCTCTAAATTCTGGCAAGCGACGCGTGATTTTATGAATAAACATGGGTTCATCGAGATTAATATTCCTGTGCTCGAACACACCACGGGTGGTGCAGATGCGGAGCCATTTGTGACGCACATGAATGCTTTAGACGAGGATTTCTATCTTCGCATCTCGCATGAGTTACCATTAAAAAGGCTCCTTGGTGGTGGTTTTGAGAAGGTTTATGACATCGGGCCGAGATTCCGTAATGAAGGCGTAGATGATGAGCACCTGCCGGAGCATATTGCATTTGAGGCATATGCCGCATATGAGAATTATGAAGATGGCATGAAATTCTATGAAGAGATGATGAAGTATGTCTGCATGGAGACTTGGGGTACACTAAAGTTCAACGTGGGTGGATTTGAGATAGATCTTGATTGTGAGTGGCCTCGCTACAAGTACGCAGATCTACTACGCGATAAGTGTGGAGTTGATGTATTCAATCCAGATAGAGAGCAGTTGATTAAGGTTTTGAAGGATGCGGGCGTAGAATCAGATTTCGACATGACGACACCGCACTTGATCGACCACGTCTGGAAGTTGATACGCAAGACTTCGGCTGGCCCATACTGGGTGATCGAAGAGCCTTTATCTCTATCGCCGCTCGCGAAGAAATCTAGCGAGAATCCATTAGTAACCGAGAGATTCCATCCAGTGATCGCGGGTACCGAAATGGGGAATGGCTTCTCAGAGCTAAACGATCCTTTGGACCAATTAGAGAGATTTGAAGAACAACAAGCCGCCCGAGATGCTGGCGACAATGAAGCACAGATGCTTGATATGGACTTTGTTGAGATGCTTGAATACGGGATGCCTCCTGCATGCGGCTGGGGTAATTCTGAGCGTAATTTCTGGCTCCTTGAGGGTGTACCTGGTCGTGAAGCGGTGCCATTCCCGACTATGAAGTCTAAGGATGCTTAAGTAGGCTTTGATCAAAACTAAACCTAACCCTAGTCTCGTTCGCGGTTTGTTGCGCGCCGGGCGAAAGTCTCGTCGTCGAATCGGGCCTGCGCCCGGTACTGTCCGGTACTCGGCTCGACTCGACTCCTCGACTTTCGCTCGGGCTTACAAAATGCTCACTCGATCTAGGTTTAGGTTTAGTTTTAATTAAAGTATTTACTAGAATTCTATGATCTTGTTGCGGGATTTGGCACCGCGCACGATCGAGATGCTGGTCTTTGGCACGCCGAAGTGTTTGGACAGTATTTTAACCAGTGCAGTGTTGGCCTCGCCGTCGTGAGGCTTGGCGCGCAAGTAGACGGTATATTCTGCTGGGGCGTCGTTTGTTGCTGGCGTAGATTCAATGATCTTTTCTTGTGACGAGCCTGGTTTGACGATGATATTGTATCGAGCCATAGTGTTCTTACTCTGTACGCAGAGCCTCCACTGGGTCTTTTTTGCTGGCAGATCTGGCCGGGATGAGACCGCCGATCAACGTCAGAATAATACTGAGTATAATGAGTAATCCAGCTGTACGTGGATGCAAGGTTACATATAGCGGGATATCGCCGATAAAATGATGTAGGGCTAAGTTGATTAGTGGGATAGAGAGATAGGAGAATGCTACACCGATGAGACCGGATAAAAGCCCGATGATAAAGGTCTCAGCATTAAAGATGCTGGAAATATTATGCTTACTGGCGCCAATCGCACGCAGGATACCAATCTCTTTGGTGCGTTCATAGACTGAGATGTAGGTGATGACACCAATCATAATGGAGGACACAATGAGTGAGATTGAGACAAAAGCGATAAGTACATATGAGACTGCGTCAACAATCGTCTTGACCGACGACATGAGAATACCGGTGGTATCCGTGTATTGGATGACCTTATCTTCTGTGTCATAGGATTTCATTAATTCATTGTAATTGTCTAAAAATTCGATAAAATGAGTCTTACCTTCAAATGATGTGAAATAGAATGAGATAAAGCTAGGGTTTTCTAGGTCTTGGTAGCCTAAACTGGTGAGATTTGAAGTTAGTGTAGCTTCTTTTTTGGTAAACATTGCGGTGACGACGCGGGCTAGTTCTTCTTCGGAAAAATTAAGTTTAAAGGCACCTAAGAGTGCATTCTGATCGATATTAAAGGCTGAAGAGAAACTGGTAGAAAGATATGCTGTGAGATTACCAACTGCGGTAAGGATCTGTGATTCCATGATAATCTCGGTGATCGTGATCGAGAGAGTCTCGAAAGCTTCGTCGACCGCCGCTACTTTGAGGTATGATTTGGCAGCTTCATTTAGTGCGTCCGCATCAACTTGAGCCGATGGGTCATCAGCGTCTACTGGGAGCCCCATTTGTTCCATTGTGGCATTATATGCAGTGATATATGTTGTGAGTAATCCTTTCAATAGACCAGCATAGCTTGTACTGAAGGTAGCAGCTGGGATCTTGTATTCTGCTTCAAGTGCGGAAAAATCTTGCTTGGCGATAAAATCTTCGACGGTCTTATCTACCTCTGAAGTCTTGATAGTAGTTCCGCTAAGCTCGGAAGCGAGCTGGGTACTAAGTTCATTGAAGCGCGAGACTAATTTGTCTTTTACTGGCGTGATATCCGCAGTGATGTCGCTAGAGATTTCGTTCATGTATTCCATGGTCTTGGCGCTGATGGCGTTTTGGTCGATAGTCACATTAAAGGCTTTTGAAAGAGCGGAATTGTCTACTGAGACTAAGTCGGAGAATTCGAATTTATTGCTGGTATCTTTCTCACCGAACTTTTTATTGGAGAAGATGTCTATCTCGGGACTTGATAGTTGCTTTTTGACAATCTCGGTCTTGCTGGCCTCTTCGATGATATGTTCGGTCAGAGAAGGTAGATATAGTACGCCATTATTAACTACCAAGACACCATCATGCGGAGTGACGATACCGACGACTTTGAGTTTTTCAGATTTAGTATTATAAATGTCACGCATATATGATTCGTCCTCACTCATGTCCTCGTAGACATCATATTTGGGATTAAACTTATAGGTGTCAGTGGCTTTCACTAATCTGAGGTCTAGCGATAATAGGTCGTCATTAGTTAGTTCGAGCGGCTTGTTGTCTAACTTGACGTTTTCCCCAGCCATGATCTTGGTGACTGTATCGCTGAGCTCGTTGGTATTGTGGAAGCCTAATGAATATGTCAAAAGATCGGGGATTTGATGAGGATTTTGTAAGGAGATTACGACTTCGTCATATGATTCTGGGTATCTACCGGCAACCAGATCAGTATTGAGTTCCATGTTTTCACGCTCGTATTGCTCGTAGACTGAAGTCGCCGATGAATACATGCTAGTAAATGTTCCGTCGCCGAGCACGGAGGCAAACAAATTGCTAGGGTTGAGCTTGGCGACATTGCCCGTGGCATCTTCCGTGTAAACAAGTGGCGCAACACTATATTGTTCTTCGATCAGACGGATGTCGTCTTTTACTTCGTCGGAATTACGATCTAGATATTCACGGAAGCTTTTTAGATCGTTCGTAGAGACGTTACCAAGTACTGAGGTGATGACTTGGTTCTCGATGATTTTATTATCGGAATTACCCTCATCGTCATCGCTGATACTAAGCAATACTCCGGTCAGGTCGGTGGATTCGCGCATGAGCGAAAGAGGATAAGAGGTCAAAGTGTCACGTTCGATCGAATCGATATAATTTTGGAAGCCAGTCGAGACTGCGGAGATCAAAGCGATGCCGATAATGCCGATAGAGCCGGCAGCTGCAACTAGAATGGTGCGTGCTTTTTTGGTAAGTAAGTTATTAAGAGAGAGTCCGGCGGCAGTAAGGAAGGACATCTTGGTCTTTTTGCTCTTTTGCTTGGAGTCGGCAAGGTCTAGGTCGGTACGTTTCTTGCCGTTGTATGGTTTAGTGTCGCTAGTAATCTTGCCGTCTTTTAGCTTAATGATACGTGTAGCATATTTGTGAGCTAACTCAGGATTGTGTGTGACCATGACGACTAATTTATCATCGGCGATGCGTTTTAGAAGGTCCATGATCTGCACACTAGTCTCAGAGTCAAGAGCACCAGTTGGCTCATCTGCAAGAAGAATATCTGGATCGTTGACTAAGGCTCTTGCGATGGCTACGCGTTGCATTTGGCCACCTGAAAGTTGGGCCGGTCTTTTGTAGATGTGTTCACTAAGTCCTACGTCGCTTAGGGCCTTCTTGGCGCGACGGATCGACTCGCGCTTGGATATCCCAGACAATGTGAGAGCGAGCCGAACATTCTGTAATACAGTCTGATGTGGAATGAGATTATAACTCTGAAAGACAAAACCAATGCGATGATTGCGATAGGCATCCCAGTCTTTGTCGCGGAATTTTTTTGTGGTCTTTTCATTAATCGTAAGGTCGCCTGAATCATATTTGTCTAAGCCGCCAATGATATTGAGTAAAGTTGTCTTGCCGGAGCCGGAAGGGCCTAAGATTGCTACAAACTCACTGGTGCGAAAATTAAGCGTGACCTTCTTAAGAACGGTACGCTTAATATTGCCGGTCTTATAGACCTTAGACACGCCTCGCAGTTCAAGCATATGTATTATATTATACACTAAATAATGGTATAATTTAAGAAATGGCAAAGTTTAAATTGGTCTCCAAATATCAGCCAACAGGCGATCAACCGGCAGCGATCAAACAGTTGTCGGATGGTATTTTGCGGGGTGTACATGAGCAAACGTTACTTGGCGTGACTGGCTCTGGCAAGACTTTTACGATGGCGAATATTATCGAAAAAGCACAGCGGCCGACTTTGGTTCTAGCTCACAATAAGACTTTGGCCGCACAATTGTACGCTGAATTCCGTGAGTTTTTCCCAGAAAATGAAGTGCATTATTTTGTTTCATATTTTGATTATTATCAGCCAGAAGCCTATATCGCTTCGACCGATACATATATCGAAAAGGACTCCGCGATCAATGATGAGATAGACAGACTGCGACATGGGGCAACGGAAGCTTTGCTTACACGACGTGATGTGATCGTGGTCTCTTCTGTGTCTTGTATTTACGGCATTGGTTCTCCAGAGCATTATACTGAGATGTCTTTGCCACTGTGGCGTAGACAATCTCAATGGAAGCTAGCACCAGACCAGTCTTTTTCGGAGACGCTTCGCTCGCGCCCGTCGTCACGGGGCTCGCTCGCTCCAATCGCTCCCGTCGTCGCTCAAGCCTCCTCAAAAGACCAGTCTGGTACTAGCCTAACGCAGCTGGATTTTATCCGCCGTTTGGTTGGGATGCAATATCATCGCAATGACCTTGCGTTTGAGCGTGGTAATTTCCGCGTGATGGGAGATACGATCGATCTTTATCCGGCGAATGGGGAGTATGCGTATCGATTTGAGTTTGGCTTCGATACGTTGGAGGAAGTCAAGATTGTAGATCCGCTGACTTTTGAAGTGCGCGAGAAGCCGGACCATGTCCATATTTTCCCAAATACACACTATGCTACTCCTATGGATCAACTAGAGAAAGCCCTGGTGACGATTCGTGCAGAATATGAAGATAGGATGAAGTATTTTGAACGTCACCAAAAATATCTGGAAGCACAGAGGTTGTCGCAACGCACTAAGTATGATCTCGAAATGCTAAAGGAGACTGGATTTGTGAAGGGAATCGAGAATTATTCTAGGCACCTAGATGGGCGCCAAGCTGGAGAACCGCCTTCGACATTACTAGATTTCTTCCCGAAGGACTGGCTGCTGATTGTAGACGAGTCACACATGACTTTGCCACAAGTGCGCGGAATGTACAATGGCGATCACGCTAGAAAGTTGGCTTTGGTGGACTATGGATTTCGCTTACCCTCTGCGCTAGATAACCGGCCCTTGACCTATGGTGAATTCCAAAAGAAGATCAATCAAGCAATCTATGTGTCGGCCACACCTGGCGAGTATGAGCTTGAAGTCTCACCCAAGCCAGCGGAGCAAGTGATCCGTCCGACAGGTCTACTCGACCCAGAGATTGAAGTGCGAGGCTCAGACGGGCAGATAGATGACCTGATGGAAGAGATTGACCGGCGAATTGCGAAGGGGCAGAGGACTTTAATTACGACTCTGACTAAGCGGATGGCGGAAGATCTGACTGACCACCTGAAAGAGCGAGGCGTAAAGACTGCATATGTCCATTCTGATATTGATACCTTGGAGCGTGGAGATATTTTGCGCGACTTACGAGCTGGCGTATATGACGTGCTAGTTGGGATTAATCTCCTACGTGAAGGATTAGATCTTCCTGAAGTATCATTAGTGGCGATATTAGATGCGGATAAAGAAGGATTCTTACGTTCTGAATCGGCATTGATCCAGACAATAGGGCGAGCGGCCAGGCATGAAGAAGGCAAAGTGATCATGTATGCTAATTTCATTACTGAAAGCATGGAAAAGGCGATCTCGGAGACTAATCGCCGACGCGAGATTCAGAAAGAATATAATGCCAAGCATGGGATTACGCCACATTCGGTGCAAAAAGAGATCTCAGCAGGATTACGAGCGATCATTCCGGAGAAGGAAAAGGAGAATAAATTGGATATCCGTCGCGTGCCGAAGGATGAATTGCCAACTCTGATCAAACAATTGTCGTCCGAGATGCAACTCGCGGCGGCGAATTTGGAGTTTGAAAAGGCCGCAGTTCTGAGAGACGAGATAGAACGAATTAAGGAATTTATGGAGGGGAAGAAATAAAAAAAGAGTCCCGGAGTAGGTGACTAGCACCTTTCGGGGGCCCTAATACCTTGTATTATATATTTTTTTTATTTGATGTCAAGTATTCTTCCTGATTTCGAGATGTATTTTAACCTTTTTATTTCTGGTATTTCTTTTGCTCTCTTTCTCACTTCTTTCAAAATAATATGGTCTGGAACTCTTTTTATCCTCCTTGAATCAATGATTACATTTTCGGATTGCCATTTAGCTTTTTTAAGATTCTTGTAAATTGTCCTTGTATGATTTGCGTTCGGTGATTTTAGTTCCCATTTCATTCCGTCAATTAATACATCAGGAGTATGCTCCCTAAGACGATTGCTTTTTCTAATAAACTCTATATTATAGCCTTGAGTAGCCAATACTTTTGCAATATCGCGTTCATGTGGCCAAATATTCACGTCGCCTGGAATTATTATCTTGCCAACTTTCTTTTTCATAACCAGCAGGGTAGCATACGTTAAGAGCAATTACAACCCCTTACCCTGAAATAGATTTTTGCTCGGAAAATGTTCGGCGTGACGCTAGATGTAGCGGAGTACGCTAGATGTAGCGTGCGGGGGCTACTATATATTATATGTAGGTTTGGTGGTTGCTAGAAGTTTGGGATGCTAGCTAGACACCAGCGACGCAACGCGCCACCATCCCGTTATACTTGTTACTGACACTTGTGCCTGGGTAGTCTTTACCGTCGCTGAAAAAGAGGCTATAGCGGTGGTAATTATTATACGCTGAGGCCGACATATAAGTTCCTCCAGAACCACGATAGTGGATCGATGAGCCAGACACGTCCCCGGAATAGACGAAGTTGTTTGGGTAGTTGCGCCACCAATTTGATACATATACTCTAGATTGAGTTGAGCCTGTACCGCCTAAGGCAATATCTAATACTCCAAACTCTGCTGAAGCACTTCCTCCAGTTGGTAAATGCCAGCCTGCTGGACAGATGTCTCCTGCTGTATTGCCACTAGATTTATCATAAGTACCATGTCCAGCTGTAGCAGAGTACCAGTTGTAATAGTTGCCATAGGAGTAGATGTTACTATACGGATCGTAGCTTGAACTAGTATTATTAGTGAAGAGAGTAGTGTTATTGGTGGCTAGCATGGACTGATTAATGCAGTCAGACGAATTGTATGTGTTGCACCAAGCTGTGTCTGGATTGGTGGAAGTAGGATCAGAAGTAGCTGAAAGGTGGTTTGATGTAGTGAGAGTGCCTTGTTGGTTTAGATAGTACCAAGAGTTGTTTAGCGGGAGAGATGGGTTGTGGGTATTGATAGAGGATAGGTTGATGTCATTACCGTTTGCATCTTTATCTGCTAGCCTGAGGTTTTCTATCATCCAACATTTACCATCGGCAAGTTTAGCTACAGCGTAAGTGTCGTTATCGCGGTTGTCAGTAAGCGCAGTAACATCGCCAATATTCATAGAGCTACACCCGTTCCAATTTTGCAAGGTACCTTGAGATAGTATCCATATAGCGTAAAGCGATAGACCATTAGTTTCTACATCGGCTGGAGTTGTGATGGTTTGATTTGGGCCATAATTAGTACCAGAATAGTCATATTTAGTATTCCACCCTGCAAAGCCATAACCATCGCGTTTGAAGTTACTTGCCCAGAGAATTCTTGAGGAATTATTAGTTGCAGATTGGTCTCCCATTTGCCCTTGCACAGAGCTAGAATTTGACTGGTAGCAGATCTTACCTGGGTCACATGGGATTGGTTGAGTAGGTACTTCACTGGCTGGATGGACTAGAGTATAAATAACTTGTCCTTGGTAGCTATCTGCTGGTTGGGTTTTAGCTATATAGGCTGCATAGGTAGATGTAAGGGTAGCTCCTTCTGCAGATGTGCCTAGATCTGTACCTGAGTCTCTGTGAGCTACTTTTGTATAGGAAGATGGTATTGATGAATAAGAACCAAAGCCATTGTCTAGTGTAAGAGCGTATGTAGCAGAAGAGTTAGTCTCTAGTTTCATAGCCCAGTTAGATATATCAGGACTTCCTGCAGTTGTAGCTGTTCCTGTTACTATCTCGCTACTTGTACTACTGCCTATTAGTTTATTATTTCCTAATGTATCTCCTGTATAGCCATTAGCATAGATAGCAAAGCCATTGGTATCATTACAGAAGGCTTTAAGTGTAGTAGTACCAATACTATCCTGATAAGTGCCGTTAGGAATAGTAGCTGTGTAATTATTCATGCCATTACCAGAAAGAGTACAAGAGACTGGGATGGAAATAGAGACGTTGTCTACACT
>JAZQBP010000047.1:0-9885 GCA_045545815.1 Candidatus Nanosyncoccus sp.
GTTGCCAACGACTGAATTCGCATTCAGTCTAAGGAGCGTCACTCCGAAAATGACGGCCAGAATGAGAAATAGAACGAGTTCACTCATATCTATCTCCACATTATAGTGCCACTCCCTACAGAGTACTAGCAACATCACCACGAGGGCAATATACAGTACCACGAGAAATGGCGACTTGCCGTCTATGATAGGCGCCGCCCACCAAGCACAACCACAGACGACTGCAGCCAAGACAGCCTTTATCCACCCGCCAACTTCTACCTGAGAAAGAGTCAACCACGACTCTTTTTCGTCCCCTATCCGAGGACCACCATTTAACATTTGCTCTGCGAAAAGAACAGATGCTAAAGTTGTAGCAATTATTAAAAATACCATGGCGTTACCTCCATTCTTTCATTTCTATTTTAGATTGGGGGCAACGCCCCCGGTTTTTAGGGGAGTTGAGATAGCATTCAGATCTCAATTGAAATCTGAGATGATTTGATTGTTAAGATTCGTCGTTGTTTATCAACACACCCTAAACTCAGACTAATTACATTTTATCACACTTTCGCTTTTTTGTCAATGGTTTTATCAGGCTTTTAGCTATTTATCAAGTTAATGCTTTTTTCATGAAAAAGGGCCGATCTTAATAGATCGACCCATTGTGCTACAGCGACTCAGCCAGGGCTTTGATCTCAGCTATGGCTTTCGCCTTAGCTTCATCTTCAGCTTTTTTGGCTTCTGCTGCCTTCTTAGCTCTCGCCTTGGCGCTAGCCTCTGCCCTCGCCGAAGCGATAAGAGCTCCTGCCTGTTCCTTAGCATCGTCAAAGATTGCCAGAACGGCTTTCTCGACCTGCTTTGGAATGACCACAGCCCCAGAGCCTGAAGTTGTCTTCATTTCCTCAAGCTTCCGCTGAAGAATCAGATTAGCTTCCTGCGCTTCGTCAAGTTGCTTTGCCGTCTCGTGAAGGCTTGCTTCTGCCGAAGTCAGGTTGTTTCCTTTCTTCTCCAGCTCTTCAGAGAGTTTTTTATTGTCCGAGACAAACTTTTTGTTCTCTTCAGCCAGCTTCTTCTTCTCCGCCTCTAGTGCGTTGAATTTCTTTGTCAGCTGGTCGAACTCCTTACGAAGTTCCTCTAAAGTTGCTCCGGGTTCCGTCGCAATTTTCTTCTCTTTTATTGCTTTCTCTCTCATGACTTTCCCTCCTTCATAGGTTCCTTGAGAGCAATAACGTGTAATGTGCTAAGATGTCCCCTATTATAGCACACTCACATCAAAATGTCAATGGTTATATAACATTTTCCCCGCCAAATCCAATTAACCAATCAACCCCAGTATTCCCCTAAGCGCATATGCAGTATCTTCGTGATTCCTCACAGTGATAGTATCAATGCCCATTTCGACCACAGGATAATCATTCCCTCCTGGTTGAGTCATGTCCCCAAAATATAATATATCCTTCTTCTCAACTTTGAGCTCCTCTAGAAGATGTGTCATACCAAATACCTTGTTCATACCGGGAGTAATGGCATTAATAGATGTAGTACCGCCAATCTCGTAATCAAACTCTGGCGCA
This sequence comes from Candidatus Nanosyncoccus sp., assembly GCA_045545815.1. Lineage (GTDB taxonomy): Bacteria > Patescibacteriota > Saccharimonadia > Saccharimonadales > Saccharimonadaceae > Nanosyncoccus. Next base: position 1,557 of record JAZQBP010000047.1, read on the forward strand.
AGCTCTTTGCATCGAGCAACAATCTTTTCACGCTTCTTGCAATCTGGGTCCCATGCATACTTCGCCTCTGTGCCCGCCTTTTGCCCAAGCGCAGAGAAAGTCACCTGTGAAAGACGATTCTCAATGATCTCATCTCCTTCTTGCAATTTGTCCTCTTCCCAATAACCAAGCTCCTTAGCCGCCTGCTCGATAGTCTGCGAGATTTTGGCGACCTGTTCATCCGTCAATGGATAATTATACACCTGTTCCCACTCATTATTCTTATAGCGATAATACTGAGTACCCTGCGCCACAAATAGATGCAAGTGACTAAGCTGTTCAGGAGTAGGGTTAGGTAAACGATCAACAATCTGGATCAAGAATTGATCGAATTTTTGCCCAGAAATAGGACAAATCTCAAAGTGATCGAGACATTTTACTAATAGTTCAGCAATATCATCCGTAATAGGAGTCTTTGCCACATTTAAAGTTTGATCTATATCGAATGCTAATACCTTTTTCATAGTTTCCATTGTACCAAATCTCACTCAAGATATCTAGAAATAATTATATTTAAGAATATATATGGTACAATAGAAATATGAAAACTTATATTGTGGGCAACTGGAAGTTGAATTTTACGGTCGGTGAAGCTTCCATCTATCTTCATAAACTATTAAAAACCTTGCCAAATTATAGGGATATCGAGATTGTAGCGGCACCATCTACGGTCGCACTTCAGCCTCTATCCTTGCAAATAGACCGGCACAAAATGAAACTTGCAGCCCAAAATGCATTTTATCGTGATTATGGTGCATTTACAGGCGAGACTTCATTCACCCAACTTAGAGGTCTAGTCGACTACGCCATCATCGGGCATTCAGAAAGGCGCTACATCTTAGGCGAAGATGACAAGACTGTAGCCAAAAAAGTAGCGGCAGCGATTCGCAACAAACTTACACCGATACTATGCATCGGCGAAACCGAATCAGAGCGAGCCTTCGGTGAGACTGCAGATGTAATTCGCGATCAACTCCTCGGTGGATTATCCGAAGTGGCAGACGACGACCTAGATAAAGTGATCATAGCCTACGAGCCAGTCTGGGCCATCTCATCAGGTAAAGGCGCGAAGCTCGCCACCCCAGATGAGATTAGCGAAGTCGTCAAGCTAATCCGTAAAATCTTAGGTGAAACCTATGGCACAAAACTAGCAGAGCAAGTCCCAGTGTTATTCGGCGGGAGCGTAAACGCCTCAAATGCCGGAGCATATCTAACTGTGCCAGGTGTAAATGGCTTACTGATAGGTGGCGCAAGTTTGATTTTGAATGAATTTGCTGATATAATTGAAATAGCTAAACGAGTGAGAGCATGAGAAAACAATACATGGATTTTGTGCCGGCAAACCGAGCCAAAAAGCCCGCAAGCGCCGTTAAAAGTCATACGACAAAAGTCGTAGGGTCTAGTCGGGTGCGCACCACAAAACAACCAACAGTTTCAGCAAAGACCGTCAAAAGCCAAAAGATCGCTACCCCTGTTAGGGCTGCAGTACGCAAACCAGTTAAAAGCGCCCCAACAAAACCCAAGGTTCAACCAAAGCCACAAGCCAGATCCATGAAAGCGAGTAGTGCTTTCGTCCCACCGAAGGCAAACTTCATTAATCAAGAGAAAGTCGTCAAGCGACCTCTATCAAAGAATGTCTACCGCAAGCGCCTAGAAGACAAACTGCAAGATTCGCCCGCCGAAACACCACAAGGCCCAGTCACAATCATCTCAAAACCAGAAAAAGACGCACATATCGGCGTAATAGTTACAGTGATTATTACTATCATTCTGGGTGCGGCAGCCGGCACAGTAGCATTCTTGTTACTACCGAAATAATGTGATATAATTACAGATATGGTGGGATTAGCTCAGATGGTTAGAGCGTCTGATTGTGGTCCAGAAGGTCGTCGGTTCGATCCCGATATCCCACCCCATAAGCTGCGGGTGTAGTACAGCGGTTAGTATGCAAGTTTTCCAAACTTGAGATAGGGTTTCGACTACCCTCACCCGCACCAAAAAAGTAAAAATAACCACTTGTGGTTATTTTTAGTTTTTTTGGAGTGGGGCCAGGGGAGATTTCTACCCTCACCCGCACCAAAGAACAGAAAATAGACCATTTATGGTTTATTTTTTGTTCTTTGACGCCCGTTGGAGAGGTTTTGCTATGCAAAACCTTGCTACCCTCTCGCCCAACAATGAAAAAAATAAGCCCCGATATGTTATAATAAAACCATGAGTATTTTGATCGTGGGCAACGTCACTAAAGACGTATACTTAAACATAGATACCAGAACCGAATCTTTCGAGACTGATAAAACCGGTACTAAATGGCTCAACCTCGCCTTCAACGCCAGCGAGCACAGCTATTTTAGTCGCGAAGCCAGTCTCGGTGGCGCCGCTGTTACCCTAGAAGTTCTCCAAAAACTCGGCCTCGCTAGCACAATAACTGGATCAAACCTGAATTTTGACCAAGGAGAAACCATAGACTCATCAGCTAATACCTACCGATACATCATGATTACAGACGGCCACCCCTGTTATCTCGCCCCCACCGTCCATCCTACTACCGTCTTCGATACCCCAACAGAACCATTTGACTACCTATATATAGATCGCTCTGCCAATCTTGACGATACAGCCATTGCTAAGATCAACGCCTACCTAGACATCTCACCAAATACCAAACTTGTTCTCTACCTAGAACACCCAGATGACCTTCACCTAAATCAATTGCTATCACGGGCTAATCTCGTATTCCTAGAACAGCGCAACGCAAAAAACACTCAGATCACCATCGACCCAGCCAAACTCATTCTCTTATCTGATGACCAAATATCATATCAAAACATCACAGATCATATATCAATCAATCGTATTGATATTTTAACTCATCTTTCCACTTATTCCATCCTGGCCGCCACCATACTTGGCGCTTTCATTCTTGGTCACTCCGTCGAAGATAGTCTTCGCATGGCTCGCGCCAATGCTGAACATTCCAAGCTTAATTCCACTCTCAGTCTAGAGTCACTCCAAAAATTCGCCGATTCCCCTGAATCCACTACCGACCTCGAATTGATCGCCAATGCTCTAGTTCTTCACCCTAAAGGTATCCTTGCCGCTGATGAATCTGGTGGCTCTATTCACAAAAAGTTCGAGCAATTAAACATCGAGGACACTTACGACAACCGACGCGACTACCGCAATATCTTCTTTACCACTCCAGGCCTCAATCAATATGTCAATGGCGTCATTCTTTTCGACGAAACCGCTCGTCAACTAGCCGACAACGGTCAAAATTATGTTGACTACCTTATTTCAAAGCGCATCATTCCTGGTATCAAAGTTGATCAAGGCCTCGAAAAATTCCAAGATTCCGAAGAGACTTACACCAAGGGACTAGATGATCTCAAGACGCGTTTAGACGAATATTACCAAATGGGACTTCGTTTCGCCAAATGGCGCGCTGCATTTAATCTCACTACTGACGGACAAGGCAATATTCTCACGCCCACAGAGCATGCTATCACAGAAAATTGCCGTATCCTAGCCGAATACGCCAAGGCCTGCCAAGATTCCGGACTCGTTCCGATCGTCGAGCCAGAAGTGGTCTATGACGGTAACTATTCTATCGAACAATCTGCAACCATTACCGCTAAGATCCTAGATCAACTCTTTATCTCTCTAGAACAAGAGCATGTCAATCTTAGTGCTTGTATTCTCAAGGTTAATATGGTCCTCGCCGGCAAACAATTCGAAGCTCAATCTACCCCAGAAGAAGTTGGTGCAAAGACTGCCGAAGTACTAAAAGACCATGTCCCTAAAGATCTTGCCGGTGTAGTATTCCTCTCTGGTGGCCAGACCGTAGAACAAGCCACCGACAATCTCGCCGCCGTCAAAAATAATGGTCCATTCCCTTGGCCTGTTACCTTTAGCTTCGCGCGCGCACTTCAAGATCCCGCTCTTTACGCCTGGGCTGGCGACAATAACAACGCCGAAAAAGCCCGCCAAGCATTTCTTGACAGGCTTATCGCTAATACCAAAGTATTATAATTACTCTGCAGCCTCTTCTTTATCTGCAGACTCTTCAGCCTCAGTAGCTTCCTCAGTCGCTTCGCCTTCGCTTTCCTCAGCAGCAGCCTCAGCCTCAGCAGCTTCCTCAGCCTCACGCTTTTCAGCTTCCGCAGCTGGATCATATAGAGAAGCTACTACTTGCTCAAGATCTAGTTCCTTCTCAGCATATTCCACGCCTTCAGGTAACTTAATCATTGAGAGGACCAACTTGTCTTCAACATTCACAAGTCCAGACGCATCAATTGTAAGCTCATTCGGAAGATCAGCCGGCTTAGCCTTTACATCAATCTCATCAATAGACTGGTTCAGTGCAAAATGATAAGTCTTCGACGCTTCCGACTCTTCAAAGCCAGTAACAACTATCGGTGTTGTCGCCACCACAGCTTCACGGGCCGAAATCGCTTGAAATTCAATATTAATGATCTTTCGTGATACTGGATCAATATGAACATCTTTCACGATCACCATTTTTTTCTTACCATCAACCATCAGATCGATCGGAGAATGGTATCCAGCCGCAAGTAACACCTTTTCAGTCGGCACATACTCCGATGCTAAAAGAGTCTGCGTTTTTCCACCATAAACAACCGAGGGAATCATTCCTTTAGCTCTTAAATCTTTCAATTTTTTTCCTGTAATTTCACGCTTCACAAGCGTTAGCTTATGTTCAGCCATAAATAATCCTTTCTAATTCTCTTAATTATATCATATTTTCTTAACTTTTACCATCGCTGGGCGCAAAAGCTCTCCCTCGTAGCGGTATCCCGGTCTTAAAGTCTCCCCCACAACCTCCTTTTCACCGTCTCCTTCTACCATCACCGCCTCAAATAACTCTGGGTCAAATTCTACTCCATCACTCGAGTCAATTCTTTCTAGCCCCAACTCATTCATCACCTTAGCCAAAGTCTTCTCAAGTGGCTTTAACTCTGTGTAACTATCAATCGCTCGCGCCATATCATCAAGTAGCGGCAACATCTTATGCACAGTTGCAAATCTTGCTGCCTTCTTCTCCGCCATTTTCTGCGCTTCAATCTGCTTCCGATAGTTCTCAAAATCCGCTCTCACTCTTTGCAGATCCGCCAGAAGTTCTGCCTTTTCATTCTCGATATCTTCTATTTTTTTTGCTTTATCTTCTACCTTCTTCATAATATCTCCTCGAGCATCCGCCCTGTATATTTAACTAACGACATCACCTTTGCATAATTCTGCCTTGTCGGGCCCAACACGCCGATATAACTTCTATCCGAAAACGGCGATCGGAATTTTGAGATGATCAGTGAGACTTCTGAATTTCTACCAATCGGGTTTTCCTGCCCGATAAAGATATTTAATGCCTGACCTGGCGCCGCTTCTCTCAACCAAGGCTCCAGGTTATCAAGCAATTTCGCTACCGCCTGCACTCTTCTAGTATCCACAAACTCTGGCTGAGTGAACAAGCGCGAAATACCGGCAAGATATAATTGCCCGTCGATCGTCGCTAAACCCAGATTGCCTGTCAATTCGACCAAAGAATCCACCGCTCGTCGGATCGCCGCATCGGTCTGAGTCTGTGCAGATACTCGCCGCTCGATCGCTCTTTCAGCATGCTCATACTCCTTACCTTCAAGACCATTTACGTAAAGACGGTATCCTGCATCTGTCGGCACTCTCCCTGCTGAAGTATGTGGTTGAGCGATCAGCCCCAATGCTTCAAGTCGTGCCATCTCCGCCCGAATCGTCGCTGGCGACACTCCAAAAAGCTTCGCCATCATCACACTCCCCACTGGAGATGCCGTTTCGGCGTATTCTTCCACGATAGAATTCAAGATCTGTCTCTGTCGTTCACTGATTTCCATACCTTCTATTATATAAAATTAGCACTAAAATGTAAAGAGTGCCAATTTTTCAAAAATCTTCCCCCGCTTTTTCAAAATTGTGATACAATAGAGAAACCTCGCGCTAAAGAGAGCCATTTTCTTATAGCAGCAGGCGGTCGACAGCTGAGGATTACCTCTCAGTGCACTTTGAAAGGAGGAATAAAAATGGCAAAGAACAACGTTGCAAAATTTAAGACCAAGGATAACCGTGTCTTCGAAGGCGGTCCAAAAGACGGTAAGGTACGCGTGACCTACAACCGTACAGCCCGTGGTCAAATATTCACTGCTGGAGTACTAGATATCGATACCGGTCAGTGGCACAACGACGAAAATCTCCCCAAAGATGTTCGTGAGTTCTTCGAATCAAAGTTCGCGAAGCAAATCGAAGTCTTCGCCTAATTTATTCCTAGCCTCGGCATATTCGCCGGGGCTTTTCTATGTTATAATTGTCTCATGGAAGATAAGATCACGACTATCAAAGAATGGCTCGGCACCGGTAGTATCAATATCTTTGGCCTACCAATGTCCGGTAAAGACACTCAAGGCATTCGTCTCGCCGAGTTACTAGATGCCAAATTTCTCTCCTCCGGCATGATCATCCGTGCCATGGAAGAACAGACCAAAAAGAATTACTCTCAAGAAGGCGCCCTCATCCCCACCAATGTTTTCTACGAGTGGGTTCTACCGTACTTCGAACGTAGAGATCTCTTTAATTACCCCCTGGTTCTCTCCTCCATTGGCCGCTGGCAAGGTGAAGAAGAGCAAGTCATGTCTGTAGCCGCCGGAGCCGGTCACGATATCAAAGCAGTTATCCTTCTCAATATCAGCGAAGCCGACGTCGAAAGCCGCTTTAGAGAAGCCAAGATCACTGGTGATCGTGGCTCTCGCGCCGACGACAAAGACCTCGCCATCTTCCACACTCGTCTTAAAGAATTCCGCGAAAAGACTATTCCTGTCATTCAGCACTATAATACTCTTGGCCTACTTATTGAAGTAAACGGCGACCAGACTAGAGAACGCGTCTTTAATGAAATCGTCGACCAACTTTACGCCAGAGCTTCCAGATCTCGTGCCTAAATTCATACACAATATAAAGTAAGCCCACAAATACTACGCCAATCACCACATATAGCGCCACAAAAGACGATTTTTCTTCATAAGTTTCAGGCTGCACGCCATAATCAGCCCCGTTATTTTCTTTTATCTTACGGCATCTCCCCGTTTCCGGGTTTAGATAGTATCCATCTTTACAGGTCTTTTCTTTTTCCGTCTGTTTTTTCTTACATCGACCGGTCAAGATGTTCAGATAGTACCCATCTTTACATATCTTGGGCTTGATCTCCGTCACTTTAACACAATTCCCAGTCGCTTTATTGATCACCTTTCCTTCCTCGCAAGTCTTATACTCCTGGTAATTATTCGGCCCACCCGGCGTTGGCGCATAAGTCGTTCGCCAAATCTCCTTACCAGCTCCATCATAACCTATTAAAGCATAAGATGTGCCTTTTCTCTGCCCATTCGGATAGACCAAGCTATCAAGTTTCTCTCCATTCACATCAACTAGCTCTAGCAGATTCCCATTCTTCGGATTCTTGGTCAAGCTAAAATCCTTCGGATAATACACTAAATATCCATCCGCTTTCACCACACCAGCCAGCCGATGATCCTTATTCTTGTATCGTATCATGCACCCATCCACCCGCATTTGCTCAGCCGTACTATTATGTAGCTCGATAAACTGCTCACTTTTCGATTCCTCATAATAACTCAAAATTTCCGAAAATTCTAACCCTCGGCATTTGCTCGGCATCGCTCCATACCCTTCTTCCTCTTTAACTTGTTCTACATAGTAGGCTCCCGGATCATAACTCGCTTCATAATCATAGACATGTTCAAACTCCCCAGTTTCTAAATTCCGCACAAGCGTAGTCAGACCCGTCGACTTAAATTCTTTGTAACACCCATCCTTACTCGTCCAACACACGCTATCTACCACCTCTCCACTCACGGTAAGATCGATACCACCCTTCATCGCAAGAGTCTTTGTATAGTTCACGGCGGCTAGCTCACTATTCGGTGAGCTAGCCAAACGAAGGAGGATGGTCTCGCCAGTCATAAAGCTGTTCTCGGGAAATTCGAACAAGGTCGAATGATTCCCGCTTGTATTAGTATAGCCTACAGCTACCCCAGCGAGCGAAATCGGTTTGTCGGAGCTTTTACGGGAAATCTCTATCATCTCTCCGACATTGTTTAATCCATCGATCTTATATCCAGGATTTACTGCCCGGATATACAGATCTGGTAAATTCTCATCGGCAGCATATACTCCACCAAGCCCCCCCCACCCCCCCCTTCCCCCCCCCCCCCCCACACCCCTATAA
>JAZQBP010000048.1:0-7264 GCA_045545815.1 Candidatus Nanosyncoccus sp.
AAATTACTAAAATCGTTATGCAATGTGCCTTGTATGATATTTAAGCATGCTTCAAATGGCAATATTTCACATATAATTTCGAAAACGCCACCGATTGAATCTTTAGGAAAATACATACCACTTGTAAAACATACTAATTGAACAACTATGCTTCCTAGACCGCCAGTTCCTTTTTCACTAACTAGACTTCCGATGAGTATTCCTAACGATATAAAGAATATAGAAATAACCATAGATACTAATATAGTCAGTATTATGCTTACACTAAATTCTAGCCCCATGATAACAGCGACTAAGAAGAACAATACATTTTGGATTAATACTATTGGCAATAGTGATAATATATATCCTAAAATATAATCACTTGGTTTCATCGGTGATGTTCCAAGTCTAATTAGAAATGATGAAGTTCTATCCTTTGCAACTAATGTTGCAGTAAACAATGTAATAAATGAAAAGCCAAATAGAATTATTGATGGAGTAAAGTTTTCTAACTTGTAATTATCTGCTGGAATATCAAATTGTTGAAAAATAAATAATAAGAATAATGGTAAAACAATTTCAAATACTAGGCTTAAAGGATCTCTAATTAATTCCTTAAAGTTTCTCTTTGCAAAATTTATCATTCTCATTATCGTTCACCTCCAGTTGCAATTGATACAAAAGCATCTTCAAAGTTTTTAGTTTTAGTCTTTTTAATTAATTCTTTTGATGTGCCAATATCGACAAGACTACCATTTGCCATTACGCCAATTCTATCTGATAAGCTTTCGGCTTCTTCCATATAATGAGTTGTTAAAATAATAGTAATTTTACCTTTTAATCCTTCAATTACTTTCCATAATTCTTTTCTCGCAATAACATCTAATCCTAAGGTTGGCTCATCTAAGAATAATATTTTTGGATCATTTATTAAACTAATAGCAATAGATACTTTTCTTTGCCAACCACCTGATAAAGTTTTTGCTCTTTTAGTTAATACTTCACCAAGTTTAAACTCTTTAATCAACTCATTTATTTTACTATCTTTATCTTTTATCTGATAAACTCCTGCCATAAACTCTAAATTTTCTTTAACTGTTAGATTTGGGGCAATAGCAGTTTCTTGGGGTGATACATTTAAGATTTCTTTTATTTTGAATATGTCCTTTTTCATATTCATGTTTTCTATCATGATATCACCTGAAGTCGGAAGAATTAGTCCTGATAACATTTTAATGGTAGTTGTTTTACCAGCACCATTTACTCCTAAAAGCGCAAATAATTCACCTTGTTTAATTTTCAAATCTATTTCATTCACTGCAACTTTATCTTTAAATTTTTTTGTTAGTTTTTTTGTTTCTATTGCAGCCATTATTTTTTACCTCCCTTTGAAAACACTTTATCAGATAAATCCTCAATTGCGTCCGCTTTTAATACAGCTATCCCTTTTTGTTTATCACAAAGCACGATGACAGAATCACCTGGTTTAATATCAAACATATCTCTTGCTTCTTTTGGTATTACTATTTGTCCCTTTTCGCCAACTTTAGCAATGCCTACAAACTTATCTTTCATATGTTTCTCCTTTTAGTATAACAAGTTATACTTTTCATACTATATTATATTCCTATCAATCTTAAAAGTCAACTTACGGAAAGTTTGGAAAATTATTTCCTACGAGCTAAATCTTCCTTTAACATAGTTGCAACTTCTTTCACTAGGGTGTACCATATTAATATGATACCCTCCCGGTGTACCATTTTTTATGCGCCCGTAGCTCAGCTGGATAGAGCGTCAGTTTCCGGAACTGAAGGCCACACGTTCGAATCGTGCCGGGCGTACCAAATTATCTCAAAAGAAAGCTTGCTTTGTTTTGAGATGATTAAAGTACCGCACGGCTAGATCCCCATCGTGCCAGGCGTACCAAAATTGCAAAAAGTATGGTATAATACTTACATGTGGTACCGTAGCTCAGTTGGTTAGAGCGTGGGACTCATAAGCCCAAGGTCACTGGTTCAATTCCAGTCGGTACTACCATTTTTTATGTAGCAACATCTTCATCATACTTCCGATAAACCCCTAGCCGCAACTCTAGCTACCACACACCCCCATCTTGTGATATAATCAGACCATGGACAAAAAACAAGGTTTTACTATCCTAGAAGTAGTCATAGTTGGCGTTTTTGCCAGCCTACTACTCATTTTCTTTTTAATTCAAAAATCCGACAATGATGCCATGCAGCGCGACGAAGTTCGCAAGACCGCAATCAACGCCATGTACTATGCCTTAGAAGAAAGTTACTACAAAGAGCACAAGTACTACCCTGAGCATATCTCTGAAGACAACATCAAAGTCATCGACCCAGCCCTCTGGACCGATCCAGATGGCCATAATCTCGGCTCTTCAGAAAGCTCCTACTCTTACGAAGCCGCCAATTGCAAAGACGGCAAGTGCAAAGAATATACTCTTAAAGCCACCCTTGAAAAAGAGCAACCTTACATCAAAAACAATCGAAATTAATTTAATACTAAATAGGTCCCGCCACGGGACCTATTTTAATCATCTTTTTTGTGTTTCTTCTTCGCATCAGTGATCATCTTTGATATCGCCTTAATATCATCCGACGTCACATCAGAATATTTAAAGGTATACGTAGTCTCATCGCCCACCGTTGCCAGCCTTAATGTACCAAAATGAAATAATCTAGCCATTATACCATCTTGGCGGAAACTCACATCCTCCACCGAAGCAAGATCAATCGCATTGATCGATGACGACACCAAAGAACTCATTACCATCTGGATCACACGTTTGTTAGTCACAAACAATCTATTACCACGATATGTAGTCAGTGCGATCATCCCAATAATCACAGCCGAAGCTAATAAAGCCAGCAATATGATAAATAAGAAATGTTTGCCCATCTCATCAATCATTGATTGCCCAAGCAACGTCAACAAAAATGCTAATAACACCAAAATCACACCAAACGATGTACCGAAAAGAATTAGATACAAACAAATCCTAGCTCGCTTAAATGCGAACTCTACATATTCATCATCATCTAAATTCAACATCGGAAAATCCTTCTTACTTCTCTCGTGTCGGATCTTCCCTAAATTCTCGTCCATAATGGCTCCTTTTTTATATTATAACTTATTTTTAGCATTTTGTAAATGCCTTTTACCCTTTTCAGTTACCACTCTCCCCTTTGGAGTCCTCATTATTAGCCCCATTTGCATTAAATATGGCTCATAAAAATCTTCAATCGTTGCCGCTTCATCACCAGTCAAAGCCGCGATCGTCGAAAGCCCTACTGGTCTATCCTCATAATTCTCATACATCAGCCTCAACATATTCCTGTCCGCTGGATCAAGCCCCAGATGGTCGATCTCCATCATCTCAAGCGCCTGCGTCGCCATTTCCGTATCCACAATTCCGTCTCCATTCACATCTGCATAATCTCGCACTCGCTTAAACAATCTATTCGCGATTCTCGGCGTCAATCTTGACCTTGTTGCCAATAGCTCTGTCGCTTCCGGCTGAATCTTTGTATTCAAAATACCCGCCGTTCTTCGAATAATCTGCTCAATCTCAGGTTCTTTATAATATTCCAACCGATGAATAATCCCAAACCTATCTCGCAAAGGCCCCGCCAGAGAACCAGTCCGTGTTGTCGCTCCAATCACAGTAAAACGTGGCAGATCAAGCCGCACTGATCTCGCCGCCGGCCCTTTGCCTATCACGATATCTAATTTATAATCCTCCATTGCAGAGTACAACACTTCCTCCACCGCACGACGCAACCGATGAATTTCATCAATAAACAACACGTCACCATCCTTCAGATTCGTCAGAATCGAAGCAAGATCCCCCGCCCGCTCAATCGCTGGCCCAGAAGTTACTCTTAAAGATGCTCCAAGCTCATGCGCTATTACGCCAGCCATCGTAGTCTTACCAAGCCCTGGTGGCCCGTAAAGCAGTACATGATCAAGCGTTGATCCATCATTTCGTTTTTTAACCGCGTCTATCGCTAGCTTCAGGTTTTTCTTCAAATGCTCTTGCCCCACATACTCATCAAAAGTAGTCGGCCTAAGCGAGATCTCAATTCGCTCTTCCTCCGCATCATCTCCCGACATCGTCGGCTCCACTAGCCTCTCTATTGCCATACCACTATTATACCTCAATATATCAAAAACACACAACCACGCTACAAATGCCCAAAGCTCTCACTGGATCTTAGAATAAAAAAGTTTTCCACAAGAAGACATTTACGTTCTTGACAATCCTTAAAAAAACATTAAAATTATAAGCATAAAAGGTTATACATTATTAAAACAAAGGAGTAAAAATGAACTCAAAAATAAAAACCGGCGCCCTGATTGGAGCTTTTTCATTCATGGCACTAGGTAGTGCCACCCTAGGTGGCAACGTGTTCGCAGACACGACATACACATCAGCACAATTCCCCGACGCAAATTTCTTCGACTGCGTCAAAACAAGAGCGGGAGTTGACACTACCGCCACTAGCATTACTCAAGCCCAAGCTGAGAGTGTAACACAGTTAAGCTGTACAGCTTATTCCTCCTCCTCCTCCACACTAATACAAAGCACAGAAGGTATCCAATATCTACCAAATATTACTGATCTCAACATCAATGGACATCCCAATCTTACCTCAATTGATTTATCACATAATAATAAATTACAAGAACTCTTCGTATTCGACAACAAAAGTCTCACAAGTCTCAATTTAGGCCAACAGCCTGCTCTTAAAACACTATTTGCATATAATAATGCTCTACAGAATATCGATCTTACAAATGCCCCAGCCCTATATGATGTCAACCTCTTCAATAATAAGATTACCTCTATAGACACATCCCATAACCCAGCACTTTCCATCCTAACATTATCTAATAACGAACTAACTGATATCGATCTAAGCGCCAATACCAATCTTACATTAGCATATCTATATGGCAATAAGATCCAATATCTTGACATTAGCAAGATCAATAATAGCGTGCTCGATCTAAATCTTGACGATAATGTATTAGTCCGAACAAATTTCGTTGCAGTTCAAACTACTAAAGGCGGGAATTATTATGCAGATACGAATACGAGCGGCGATATGTTCATAGCGATGCAAGTCGCAACTGGTCTATCACAAGGAAACGCTAAAATTACAACACCGGGTGCAGCTTACTATTATGACAGAGATGACACATCAAGACATTGTGCCTCTAACACACCATTCTGTATCATCTTCGATGCCAACATTCTAGACTATCAAAATTACATCCAACTAGCCTACACTGGAGAACCAGCTGCGCAATCCGCAATCGATCGTGGGCAAGACAGCACCAAGCGCAACTACCGCCTCGAGATCAATCTCGAAGCTTACCGAGAAGACCGCCCAGGTGGCAACACCAACATCAGGGTACCAAACACCGGTATCTTCAGCGGTGAAAACAACGCTATCGCTATAGTAGTCTCAGTAGTATCTACTATCTTTATCGCGGCCATCTTATTCGCAATCGCTTACGGAATCAAGCGCCACAACTCCAAGGTAAAGTTCAGTAGCTCCAGATTCTAAGTATAACCAGCCATTGAACCCGGCAGAAATGCCGGGTTTTTCTTGTTCGTCTCTGTTTTAGCACTCTTGACAACAAAGTGCCAGTGCGTTACAATAGAATTAAATTAGCACTCTACATAATCGAGTGCCAGAAAAGGAGATAAAATATGAGCAAAATAATCGGTATTGACCTCGGAACCACCAACAGCGCCTTCGCTTACATGGTCGCCGGCAAACCAGAAGTTATTACTAACGCCGAAGGGGATCGTACCACCCCATCAGTAGTCGCCGTTACCAAAAAAGGGGAACGCCTTGTCGGTAAAGTCGCCCAGCGTCAACGTGTCACCAATCCTAAGAACACTATCTACGGTATCAAGCGTCTCATCGGTCGCAAATTCGAAGACAAAGAAGTCAAACACGACCTAGAACTTAGCCCTTACAAAATCGTCAAAAAAGGTCAGGGCGTCGCAGTTGAGATGGATGGCAAGGAATATACTCCAGAAGAGATCAGCGCCATGGTCCTTTCCAAGATCAAAGCAGACGCTGAAGCCTTCCTCGGCGAACCTGTCACCGAAGCTATTATTACCGTCCCAGCTTATTTCGACGATTCACAGCGTCAAGCCACTAAAGACGCTGGCAAGATCGCTGGTCTTGAAGTCAAGCGTATCATCAATGAGCCAACTGCAGCCGCTCTCGCTTACGGTCTTGAATCCAAAAAAGATGAAAAGATCGCAGTATTCGACCTTGGTGGTGGTACTTTCGATGTCTCCATCCTTGAACTCGGTGATGGTGTCTTTGAAGTAATGTCCACCAATGGTGACACCCACCTCGGTGGTGAAGACTTCGACAACCGTCTCGTAGACTTCCTCGTCGACGAATTCAAGAAGGAATCGGGAATTGATATCAAGGGCGACGCCGCCGCCATGCAGCGTGTCAAAGACGAAGCCGAAAAGGCCAAAAAGGAATTATCAAGTAGCACGTCTACAGATATCAATCTACCATTCCTATCAGCCGACGCCGAAGGTCCAAAGCATTTCGAATACACATTGACCCGCGCCAAGCTTGAGGAGCTCGTTTCTGACCTCCTAGATCGTCTTGCTGGCCCAGTCGAAAAAGCCCTCAAAGACGCCAAGCTTGCCACCAAAGACATCAATGAGATCGTCATGGTCGGCGGTATGACACGTATGCCAGCCGTAGTAGAGAAAGTTAAATCTATCTTCGGCAAAGATCCAATGCAAGGCGTCAACCCAGACGAAGTCGTAGCCGTAGGTGCCGCTATTCAAGGTGGCGTTCTCCAAGGCGACGTCAAAGACATCCTTCTTCTCGACGTAACTCCGCTCACCCTTGGTATCGAGACTATGGGTGGTGTCCGCACTCCTTTGATCGACCGCAACACTACCATCCCTACCAGCAAATCTGAAGTTTTCTCCACAGCCTCAGATAATCAACCCCAGGTAGAGATTCACGTCCTTCAAGGTGAACGCGAATTCGCTAAAGATAACAAGTCCCTCGGTCGCTTCATCCTAGATGGTATTGCACCGGCTCCTCGTGGCATCCCTCAGATTGAAGTCACCTTCAATCTAGACGCCAACGGCATCTTGAATGTCGCCGCCAAAGATAAGGGAACAGGTAAAGAACAATCTATCACCATCCAAAATTCTGGCAATATGAGCAAGGAAGATATCGAAAAAGCCAGAGAAGAA
>JAZQBP010000049.1:0-10188 GCA_045545815.1 Candidatus Nanosyncoccus sp.
TCATACTCTTTAAATCATCATTGGTCGATGTCCTGATCTTGAATTTGCGATACTCGCTTCGCGCAGAAGCCCCATTTATAAATACCACCATACTCCCAACGGTGTTTTCGCCAGATTGGTGTGAGATGTCATACCCCTCAACCCTTCTGGGCGGCTCTGCTAATCCCAGCATTTCTTGCAGTTGTTTCAAAGCTTGATCGGACGAGATATCTAAAAATTCCTTATCCGAGAAAACGATCTTTTTCTTAAGCTCCTTTAGACCAAATAATTGATCCCGTGCCTCTGCGGCTAGCTCGTAATTCCCTTTTGAAGCCTCATCGTGCATGGTCTTTTCAAGCTCTTTTATCAATTTCTCGCGCCCGCCCTCAAGATAACGTATTAATTTGCGCAGGTTCCGTTTATAATCTTTTGGCGTAGAACGTCCAACTTCTATTCCAGGCGTCAATCCTAGATCGGTATCAAGCGTCTTGTGCCCAGTATACGGTTTCACGTAGTACGGGAAGATTCTTCGAAGACTCCTCACCGCCTTCTCCACTGCAGACTTACCATAAAAAGGCCCGATATAAGTAGCCTTATCATCCACTGGATTTCTCGTAAAGGTAATATACGGTACCTCTTCATTCATCGTAATACGCACATAAGACACAGTCTTGTCATCACGAAGCAAGATATTCCATTTCGGCATATATCTCTTGATCATCTCAGATTCTAAGAATAAAGCATCCATTTCAGTGTCTACTACTATCCAGTCCGTATCGAAGATCTCGCGTACCAGCGCCTCAGTCTTGACGTCCTTGTGTGACTTCTGAAAATATTGACGTACTCTATTCTTCAGTACGGCCGCCTTTCCCACGTAGATGATTTCCCCCTCGGCATTTTTATGAAAATAAACCCCCGGACTGGCCGGGAGTTTATTTAATTTTTGTTTCAAGGCCTCGTTCATAAGCTAATTATATCATACTTATGCCAAGATGTCAAAGCGCACCATCCGAGACTCTGCCTTCAAACCCCGAAGGATTTGTGTACATCGAGCTAAACAACCCTTCTAGTACACTTGAAAAGTCTTTGTAGTCTGTTGGTTCAGCTACATTGATATTCTCAGGATAGCTGAAGCTGAAATCAGCAGTAGTGTTCATGTCATCTTCCGTACGAGTGAAATAGACTCTTGAGAAATTCTTATCATTGTCAACTTCGACGAAGAACGTTGGAAGTTCACCCATTTCTTCTTCTACTTCTTCATCTGTGTCTACATTCATACAAGAAGCTAGTTTACGAATTGCATCTAGATCTTTTAGTCCCGTATTGAAACCATTTAGTTTTTCCTGGTCAAATGTGACTTTGTAAACCGGGAAATTTTTACTAGCTAACGATACGCCCTCTTTTGTAGAGTTTACGAATGGATTCTTCTTGTAGAGTTCGGCTAAGGTGTTGCTACTACTCTTGATGTCGCTCGCGAAGGTGGTAAAACAACTTAGAGTGTCATTTTGCACGGTTTCACCGAGGTTTTGCTGAATATCGTCCATCGAGATACGCAACCACTGACCATCTAGGTTCTCAAGTATTTGAGCTACGACGGTCAAAGTCATGAGAGTCTGATAATCGCTATAAGAATAATCATCAGTCAAGCAATTCGTTGCATCGTCATCGCAGTTTACGGTTGGGGTAGAAAGGCCGTCGGCACTAATGTCGCTGCCATTGCCATACAAAGCAGCTTCCTGCATCTTTGTAATAAGATCTCTAAGTGATTGTGCAATACCATCAACTTTGAGGTAAAGATCACCATTAGCCGCATAGACTTCATCGACATTGAAATCGATCTTATTGTTACCTGCTAAAGTTACGGTGACTTTAGCCGATGCACTGTTGATCCCTGAGCTTGTCTCACCCTCGGACCTTGCTTCAACCTTTATATTAGATATACTCGAAGACTCTTCATTCATGTTAAGATCAAGTGTGCCTTCGACTATAGTATTCTTGGGCATTTCGCCTCGCATTAACTTATCAACTGCAGCAGTCACAGGATCCTGATTCATATTCATGATCATGACGGCTGCTACAATGCCTCCCCCAATTAGCAAAACCGCTGCGACTACGATGCCGATGATTAGCCCGGTCTTCTTATTTTTGGGTTGCACTGGCTCAGCTACCGGCGCCTGTTCCATTGGACGTGCTGTCGGGTCAACGATCGGCTGGTCAGTAATACCAGCAGTAGCACGCGCTATCGGATCTACCGATTCGGTTACCACAGTTTTTCTTACCTCGACCTGCTCCACCGGCTCAGATGGATTTGCATCCAAGTTCTGCGCTGGCGACGGACCATTTGCCGGATTTGGATTAAGAGGATTCGGCATTTCCCCAGGGTTTTCGTTCATATTAACTCCTTGTTTTAATAACCTTATTCTAATTATAGCATAAGCGCCAACATTTTTTCAAAATAAAATGTTATAATAAAGCTTATGGATAATTATATTATAAATGATATTAAAGCAAGACAAGTATTAGACTCGCGTGGCAACCCCACAGTTGAAGCTGAAGTATACTTAGAAGGTGGCGGATATGGTCGCGCCATCGTGCCATCCGGTGCATCCACTGGTGCAGGCGAAGCTTTGGAGCTTCGTGATAAGGACCCTTCACGCTACGGTGGTAAAGGAGTCTTAAAGGCGGTTTGGAACGTTAATTCTGCCATTCGTGATGTATTGGTTGGTAATACTGCTGACCCTCGCACCGTCGACAAGATCATGCTAGATCTAGACGGAACTGAAAATAAGTCACATCTGGGCGCAAATGCTATCCTTGCTGTCTCTCTCGCCAATGCCAAGGCCAACGCCAAGCTTCGCAAGATGCCGTTCTATCAGTATGTTGCCACCATGGCCGGTACCTCAGCACAACTTTCCATCCCAATGCCGATGATGAACGTAATGAATGGCGGTGCGCATGCCTCGTGGTCTACAGATTTCCAAGAGTATATGATCATTCCTCGTTCTGCTGGCAACATCTCTGAAGCAGTGCGCATGGGCGCAGAAGTATTCCATTTCCTAAAAGAAGTTTTGAAAGAACGCGATTATCCAACCACGGTAGGCGACGAAGGTGGCTACGCCCCCAAAGTTCGTGATGGCGACAATGAGCCACTCGAATGCATTAAACTTGCCGTAGAAAAAGCTGGCTACAAGCTTGGCGATGACGTCTGTATCGCCATGGACATTGCCGCCTCAGAATTCTACGACAAGGATCATTATGTTCTAAAGACCAACGGTGATTGGAAGTCCGCCGACGACATGATGAATTGGTACGATTGGATCGTCTCGAATTATCCAGTCGTATCTATCGAAGACGGTCTTGCTGAAGATGATTGGGCTAACTGGAAGATACTCACCGAACGCCTCGGCAATCGTATCCAGCTAGTCGGTGACGACCTCTTCGTCACAAATTCCAAGCTCTTGGAACGCGGCATTGAAGAAAAATGCGCCAATGCTATTTTGATTAAACCGAATCAGATCGGCACCCTTTCCGAGACTATCGATACAGTGCTACTAGCAAAGAAAGCCGGATTCAAGACCGTAATGTCACATCGTTCTGGTGAAACCGAAGATGTCTCAATCGCTCACTTGGCCGTCGGGCTTGGCACTGCCCAGATCAAGACTGGCTCACTTTCTCGTACGGATCGCATCGCCAAGTACAACGAGCTTATCCGCATTGCGGACACCAACTCACAACTTGGTCTTGCTCATCCATTCTAGAGACTACACATCAAAAAGCGCTTCATAGGAAGCGCTTTTTTAGATAGTCTCATTTCTCTTTAAATGAGTGCTTCTCCTAACTTGCTGGATTATCCAACTTCTTGGCAAGAGCCGAAGCTTCCTTAAACCCATCGTAGAAGTTCTCCGAGATCTTCGGGTGACCGATCTTATTCGCAGCTTTTACCACGTCCATCACGTCATCAGTGATCTTGAAGATACCGGTATCTTTCTCGTTGATCAGTTTTGTGTCGACCATTTTCTTGATCACCCTTTCAAACACCTTCCAGTAATCAGAGCCCACCAAGAACACTGGCATTTTCGGCATTTTGGCTTCCTGCATCAAGCAAAGGATTTCGGTTAATTCATCCATTGTGCCGAACCCGCCTGGGAAGAACACGAAGACTTTTGAGGCCATCGCCAGTGATACTTTACGAGCGAAGAAATATTCAAAATTCATATACTCTGTAAGGTATGGATTTGGGTGTTGTTCGTGTGCTAACACGATATTCAGACCGATCGAGCGCCCACCAATCTCATAAGCACCATGTGAAGCGGCTTCCATGATGCCAGGGCCACCGCCAGTCACCACAGCATGCCCATTCTCGGCTAGCAAGTGCCCGAGCTCAAATGCCATCTGGCAATATTTAGAGTCTTGCGGCAATCGCGCTGAGCCAAAGATTGTCACACCTTGCGGAAATGAGCGCACTAATTGCAGACCACGCCCGAGGTCTTTAGCATAGGCATTCGCTCGCTCTAAGTCCTCAATGGTTAATCTCTTTAATAGTTCGTCTTGTATCATAGGTTTCTCCTTAGATCTTTTGTATTGGCATTGGATGCAACCGTTCTTTCCCTGTCAGGATGCCTCGATTCGCGCCAAGCTTCGTCACGACCGAAGTCGAATTAGCTGAAGCGAAGATCAACGAATTGCGGAAGCTCTTCCCACTAGCTAGATGAGCTAAGAAGCCTGAGCCAAAAGCATCTCCAGCGCCAGTCGCATCTTTCATTTTTACATCTTCGTAGATGCCGAATTGATAAATCTCGGACCCACTCCCCGCGATACCACCCATTGCTCCGTCAGTAATGATTACGGTATTTACATATCCTGCCAAATGATACATCAGCTCGATTAGCATAGTTCCAGGCACTAGTTTTGAGGCTTCGGACTTATTGACATTTAGCACGTCCACATATTCGAGTAGTCTCAGTACTTCGCGCGGATGCTCTAGCTCGCGCACGCCAGGGTTGAACATGATCTTTATACCCGCATCATGCGCATACTTAAAGAATCTCTTTAGCGTATCAAAGTCCCCACGCAGGGTAGTAACATATAGCCAATCCGGCAGGATCAGATCAAGATCCTTTTCGCTAAAATTTCCAAACTGCTCAGATGCGCCACGACAAGTTAAGATAGTACGCTCGCCACTCTTGGAATCCAAGAGCACGATCGACGTACCAGTAGTCTTGCGCTCAAGGAAGTTTACATAGCTACTATCTACGCCTTCGCGATCTAATACTTTGACGATCGCTGCGCCAGCCGGGTCGCGTGAAACATTGCCAATAAAGATCGCTTCGTGTCCATGTCGTGCGAAAGTGATCGAAGAATTAACTCCCCCACCACCGACTTCATAAGAAATCTTGTCGATATCTACCTTCGAACCGACCAACACCTTGCCAAATATCGCCGTATCACCAATAGTAGTCGGCGCCAAATCATCATGGTCGACCAGATAGATATCTTGCAATGCTGAGCCTAGTGATACGATCCTTGCCATATTATAATACTACTCCATTCTTATCGATCTCTGCGACTAGCTCATCAAAAGCTGCGTTAGGATTTTCGGCGCGAACAATCGCCGAGCCCACATTGATCACATCTACGTCTGCGTGTGCAATCGCGCGCACATTGGCCATATTGGCACCACCATCCCAACCAATCTCAAGCTCTGGCTTCATATTGCGGACTAGGGGTATTTTCTCCATCTGCATCATATCTGCTGGCGAACCTTGAACGCCTAGCTGACCGGCGAAGATTAGTACATGATCTACTACATCGATATAGTGCTTGACGTTGCCCGGAAAAGTCGAAGGCAAAAGAGCTAACCCCGTCTTAATACCAGCTTCTTTTAGCGTCTGGAAGCTAGGTAGAAGGTCTTCGCTCGCCTCAGCGTGCAAGATGCAGAGTGATGGATTAAGTTTTAATACTGTGTCCAAATGTTCCGATGGATTAGTCACCATCAAATGAAGATCCGCTTCCCAGTTTTTGGGCCACCAAACGTTCGTGATATCGAGCGTCTGCGTCTGTGCAAACACGCCATCAGTCACATCGATCTGGACTCGCCTAGTAAATATGTTGATCTTCTCGACCGTCGCCCGATAGTCCTGCTTATTATCGGTCAAGATCGCCGGTACGATCGAAACTTGTCTAATCATAATCTTCCCTTTCGTCTAATCGATTAATGCGCCTGACTCGGCGTTCCAGAGCTTCAAAATCAGTGTCAATAAATGTTTGCACGATCTCGCGCATCTTAGCATCATCCATAAAATGCGCCGACAAGCATAATATATTCGCATCATCATGCTCGCGCGCAAGCTTGGCTGACTCTGCGTTGTCGCAATGTGCCGCTCGGATGCCCTTAAAGCGATTGGCTTGGATCGTTACACCATGTGCCGAATCGCAGATCAAGATACCACGACTGCCACGTTCTTCGCGCACAGCTTTTGCTACTGCAATCGCCGGGTCATTAAAATCGTCGCCTTCATGATATTCATATGCACCTAGGTCTTCAGCTTCGATGTTTTTTTGCTCAGCCAAAAATTTCAGTAGCTTACTCTTACATTCAAGTCCACGATAATCTGCGCCAATATATATCTTCATTAGTGACCTTTCCCAAAATCGACCGCCAGCTCGACCAAGCGATTAGAATAACCCCACTCGTTGTCGTACCAGGCTACGATTTTGATCATATTGCCACCCACCACATCGATCAGAGGTAGATCTACGATACAAGAATGTGGATCACCGATAAAGTCGGAGGAGACTAATTCTTCTTCTGTTACACCAATGATGCCCTCATAATACGGCTCTTTAGCGGCCTTCTTAAATACTGCGACCAATTCTTCTTTAGTAGTCTCACGCTTTAAGACGGCAGTAATATCAGATAGCGAGACTACTGGTGTCGGTACGCGTACCGAGAGACCATTGAAACGATCTTTGAGGGTCGGGATAGTAAGTGCCGCAGCTTTTGACGCGCCAGTAGATGTCGGCACGATATTCTCTGCTGCTGAGCGTGCCTCGCGTAGATCCTTGGCTGGCGCATCAAGTATCCTCTGTGAGCCAGTATATGAATGTACTGTTGTCATCATCGCCTTATCGATACCAAATTCATCCTCAAGTACCTTCATCACTGGTGCGATACAGTTAGTCGTACAAGAAGCATTAGAAAGAATCTCATCATCTGCCTCGACTACATCTTCATTCACACCGAGTACCACCGTCTTTGCGCCTTCACCCTTGGCTGGGGCTGAAATTACCACCTTCTTCGCACCGGCCGTGATATGTGCTCTAGCATCTTCCGGCTTAGTAAAGAATCCTGTCGACTCGATCACTACATCTACACAAAGCTTCTTCCAAGGCAACTTTGCTGGCTCCTTCTCAGCAAATACTGGTATTTCGCGAGTATTAATGATAAGTGAATTCTCGGTCGAGGATACTTTCTTGTCATATGTCCCATACGTAGAATCGTGCTTCAAAAGATGAGCCAATGTCTTTGCATCAGTAATATCATTGATTGCTACTACTTGCACATCGTGTCTCTCTAGCAATATTTTTAGCGCATTACGGCCAATCCTTCCAAAACCGTTAATCGCAACTTTGACCATTTTTACCTCCTAATATACTTATGTCTATTATACCATACTTTTTAATTCTGAAAGAATTAAAAAGACATAAACAAAAATTGAACCGGAATTCACTTTCGGTTCAATTTTTTTACTAGTTTCTTTTGTTGGACTTTTCTTTGCCCAAAGAAAAGTCCAAAGCGTTAGCGCGCAAAATGTGCAAAAGCACGGTTTGCTTCGGCCATACGGTGACAGTCTTCCTTCTTCTTAAACGCTGCACCTGTCTCATTGTAGGCATCAACGATTTCTGCCTCAAGACGCTTGGCATACGGCATCCCTTTGCGAGCACGTGCCGCTTGCACTAGCCATGAGAAGGCAAAATGTAATTGCCTGTGACCTGCGATCGGGAACGGGATCTGATAGTTAGCACCACCTACGCGGCGAGACTTAACTTCAAAATCCGGCGATACGTTAGCGATAGCCTTTTCCAGTACCTCAACAGGATTCTCAGACTTGAGCTTCTTGGCTGCACCCTCGATCGCAGAGTATACAGCACGCTCTGCAACTTGACGCTTACCATCAAGCATAGATTTGTTGATCAATCTTTGTACCAAGATCGATTGATATTTGCGATCTGGATTGACCTTGCGGATTAAAGATTTAGTAGTCTTACGTGGCATGATTACTTACCCTCCTTCTTGGCGCCATATTTCGAGCGACCTTGCTTACGACCTTGTACGCCTTGGAGATCTAAAGTACCACGTACGATATGATAGCGCACACCAGGTAGATCTGGCACACGACCACCGCGTACTAGTACGACAGCGTGCTCCTGCAGATTGTGACCTTCGCCACCAATGTAGGCCCAAACTTCCTGACCATTGGTGAGGCGCACACGTGCGACCTTACGCATAGCGGAGTTAGGCTTCTTAGGCGTCTTGGTAGTCACTTTGATACAAACACCACGCTTCAAAGGCGCAGCCTTGTCATACTTCTTCGTCTTTAGGGTGTTTACGATTGACCCTAATGCCGGAGATTTGGATTTCTTCGCAGCCTTTTTGCGAGGCTTACGAATCAACTGATTGATAGTTGGCATTAAAATATCCTCTTAAAATTATTATATATGGTGCTCATTTGCTTACAGCAATAACAAACAAGCTGAAACTCTTACCCCCTATTATATCATAGTTCATTAAATATTACCAGTATTTTAGACACCAGCGACGCAACGAACTGGCCATCCGTTATACTTTTGACTTTGATTCTCTATGCCTGGGGTAACACTAATGCTTTTAAGGCGGAGAGTGTAGGCGTAATAATTAAAAAATGCCGAAGACGACCAATAGTGCCCTTCGGAATTACGATA
This sequence comes from Candidatus Nanosyncoccus sp., assembly GCA_045545815.1. Taxonomy (GTDB): domain Bacteria; phylum Patescibacteriota; class Saccharimonadia; order Saccharimonadales; family Saccharimonadaceae; genus Nanosyncoccus. The sequence goes on from JAZQBP010000049.1 coordinate 8,941, forward strand.
TCGTATCAGCGACCCATAAACGCTACCGGAATAAACAAAATTGTTAGGGTATGCACGCCATCTATTGGATGCTTCTGAGGCAGGCTGTACTGCGCCTGTACCACCCATAGCAATGTCTAGAACACCATAATCGCCCGCAGTATCCTTTCCAGTAGGTAGACGCCATCCTGCTGGGCAGATGTCTCCTAAAGTATTACCACTAGTTTTACTATAAGTACCATGTCCTGCTGTGGCTGAGTACCAGTTGTAATAGTTACCGTAACTATATACGTTGCTTGATGCGCTGTAGTTAGAAGATGTCTTGTCGGTAAAGAGGGTAGTATTATCTGTTCGGAGTCTAGATTGGTCGTCGCAAGCAGAGGAGGTAGTAGAACACCATCCTTCTGGAGCGGTAGCAACATCATAAGCTAGTGATGAGGCTGGGGAGAGATGGTTTGACGTAGTGCTAGAATCGTAGATGTTGGTGAGAGGGAGAGATGGGCTGTGGGTATTAGCAGAAGTTAGTTCTGAAGTGCTATCTAGCCTTAGATTCTCAATCATCCAGCATTTGTTGTCAGCGAGTTTAGCTACAGCATAGACATTATTGTCTCTAGAGTCTTTAAGCGCAGTGACACTGCCTTGGTTTAGGTTAGAGCAACCATTCCAGTTCTGGAGATCTCCAGCAGATGGCACCCAGATGGCATAGAGGGAGAGGCCGCTAGATTCTATGTCGCTTGGAGCTGTAATGGTTTGGTTAGGGCCATAGTTAGCACCCGAGTAATCATATGAAGTATTCCAACCAGCGAAGCCATAGCCATCTCGTTTGAAGTTGGAAGCCCATAAAGTAGTAGAGGAATTATTAGAAGCACTCTCCATCCCCATCTCTCCTTCAGTAGGAGTAAGGGAGTTTACATTATAGCAGATCTTACCTGCAGGACAGGAGATAGGACCTAGTTCTGGTTCTGGGTTAGTTACAGCATAGAAGTTGATGGTATTAGTATAAGTACCAGCAGGTTGAGACTGACTAGCTCTTGCTCCGATCTTAAATCTGACAGATTTACTATCTGCAGGGTCAGTTGTGCTGATTAATGTGACACCACCTTTACCACGTTCATTGGTATTGTCGTGATTGTCTAATGGTAAGCCTGCATAGCCTGATGCAGTAGAGCCAATACTGCCTGATATCCAATTAGAGCCATTATCTACTGAATAGGAATATCCCCAAGTATCTTCACCAAAGTTAGATAGAGCAGAGGCTGTACCTGCAGT
>JAZQBP010000050.1:0-23734 GCA_045545815.1 Candidatus Nanosyncoccus sp.
TTAGACAATAACGATAATACAGCTGAACGTGGTAAAGGTGGTGTTACGTTAATCAGTACTACTGATCCTGCAGATAGTAAAAGTATCAGATTTAAGATCGGAGCAAGAGCTAGCCAGTCACAACCTGCTGGTACTTATACTAATACCATCAACTTCTATGCTGTAACTAACCCAGAACCAGAACTAGGTCCAGTATCTTGTCCTGCAGGTAAGATCTGCTATAATGTAAATTCCCTTACTCCTACTGAAGGGGAGATGGGGATACAAACTCCTACAAGTTCTGAACTTACAAGTGGCGTCACTCTCTGGGCCAGTAACTTCAAAAAACCAGGCTATGGTTTCGCTGGTTGGAACACTTCATATGATTATTCCGGTGCTAACTATGGCCCTAACCAAACCATTACGGCTCCAAGTGACATAGAATCTAGCGGTCTTTCCCTCTATGCCATCTGGGTTCCCTCTGCTGGTGATCTCCAGAACTGGAATGGTTGCTCTAGCTTAAGTCAAGGCGATGTCACTGCTCTTAAAGACTCCAGAGACAACGATGTTTATGCTGTAGCTAAACTCGCTGATAACAAATGTTGGATGATTGAGAATCTGAGACTAGACAACATTCCAGAACTTACTTCTGTTAATACCCACAACCCATCCCTCCCTCTCACCAACATCTATGATTCCAGTACTACATCAAACCATCTTTCTCCAACCTCATCACTAGCTTATGATGCTACTACTGCTCCAGAAGGATGGTGTGCTACTAACTCAGCTGCCTGTGACGACCAATCTAGACTAAGAACAGATAATACTACCCTCTTCACTGATAACACATCTTCTAGCTACAACGCATCAAGTAACGTCTACTCCTACGGCAATTACTACAACTGGTATTCAGCCACAGCAGGCAATGGTACTTATAGTAAATCTAGTGGCAATGTATCAGGCGACATCTGCCCTGCAGGCTGGCATTTGCCAACCGGAGGAAGCGCCTCAGCAGAGTTTGGTGCTCTAGATGTAGCTATGGGTGGCACAGGAGCATATCAGTCTACTATAGAAGCTTCTAATAGATGGCGCACATATCCTAACAATTTTGTTTATTCTGGCAACGTGAATGGTTCGTCGGTCGGTGACCGTAGTTCCGGCGGGAACTATTGGTCGTCTTCAGTGCTTGGTAGCTACCACGCCTACCGCTTGTACTTATACAGTAGCGACGTCGACCCAGGCACAGTCTATAACAGCAAGTACTACGGGAGGGTGGTGCGTTGCGTCGCTGGCGTGTAAGCGCTTCGCGCTTGTCGCCGGGTTATTAACACACCTTCACCGCATCATCCCCCACCAACTCACGCAGTTTCCTAAGCAACTCTTCTGACACTTCTACCTTAAACGGCATACGAAGTGGGCGTTTGGATTCGCCATCTTTCAACACTAACACTACTTCTTGGAATCCCAGATTTAAATCTGCCAGTCTTCGGATCGCCGTCAAGGTCTCCGTATCCTCAGGACTTTTGATCAGGATATAGAGGCGTTCCTTGCGCGGGTCTTTGGGCGGTTCTTTGAGCACGCGTGGTTCGTCGTCGATCTTTGGCGCAGGGGCCTGCGACGTTTTAGCCTTGCCGGTATAGACTCGTTCAGCTGAAGTATGGCTCTTCTTCCCCCTGCTGCTCGGGGCCATGGCAGGCGCAGCCAGCTTGGTCCCTGTGGACTCATATGACTCAAGCATCTCGTCGGAGATCAGCTCTACCACCTCAGCCAGTATTTTTACGTCTGATGTCACATTGCCATCTTTATCGCGTCCGTTTACGCGTCCACGCACGCGCACTACATTATCTACCTCCAATTTCCCGCCATACTCCGCAAATACAGATGGGAACACAATGAATTCTGTCTCGTCGGTCTTATTCTCGATCTTCACGAAAGCCATCTTGTCACCCTTCTTAGTCAATATCGTTCTCACGGCAGTAATGATCCCGCCAACCACTACGGTCTTCCCATCATTTTCTGCCGTAATCAGGCTCATCGGGTGGGTCTGCTCTTCAAAATACGTATCATATTTATCTAAAGGATGTGCCGAAAGGTATAGCCCCATCAGATCTCGCTCCCAGAGTAACTGTTCCTTCTCCGGATGCTGTACCGGCGCTGGCTTGATCTCTACTTCTGGTACCGCGCCAGCATCACCCATCATACCAAAGAGGTCAGTCTGTCCAGAACCTACATCCTTTTGGATCTTGGCCCCATACGCCTGTATCGCTTCGAGATTAAACAATAAATCTGACCTTGAAGCACCAAATCTATCAAATGCCCCCGTCTTGATCGCAGCTTCCCAAGACTTCTTATTGAATTTTCTTGAATCTACACGTTTTGCAAAGTCACAGACCGACTTAAATGGACCATTCTGGTCGCGTTCTGGAATCACCACATCTTCCACCAAAGACTTACCCATGTTCTTAATGCCAGATAGTCCAAACCGGATCGTCTTCTCTCCTCCTACGATACCAAAGTCGCCGTACGATTGATTAATGTCCGGCCCGAGTACCTTTAGCCCCATCCGCTTACATTCCGCAATCTCAATCGCTAGTCGATCCGTCCAGCGCATATCGGCAGTCATTAAAGCCGCCATGAAAGCATCTGGATAATGTGCCTTAAGGTATGCCGTCCAATAAGCGATCAAGGCATAACACGCGGCATGTGATTTATTAAAGCAATAATTCGCAAAATCAAGTAGCTGTGACCAGAAAGTCTCCGCGATCTCCTCAGTCGCTCCGCCGATCTCTACTGCACCTTTGATAAAATCCGGCTTCACCTTCTTCATTAAGTCTACCTTCTTCTTCCCTACCGCCTTACGCAAAGTATCCGCCTGCCCACCAGTAAATCCACACCATTCCTTCGAAATCTGCATGAACTGCTCCTGGTAGATCATAATACCATAAGTGTTCTTCAATGAATTCTCCAGTCCAGGATGGAGATAAGTGATCGGTTCTTCTCCGTGCTTACGTTTAATGAACGAATCAATAAACTGCATCGGCCCAGGACGATACAAAGCCACCATAGCGATAATATCTTCAAAAGTTGAGGCTTTAAGGTCACGCAGATACCTCTTCATGCCGGCCGATTCTAGTTGAAATACGCCCGTAGTCTCCGCTCGTTGCAAAAGCGCGTAAGTTTCTGGGTCATCTAGTGGCAGAGCTGAGAGATCAATATCGTCATGATAGACTTTGCGGATCATCCGAAGAGCGTTATTAATTACTGATAAGTTAGAGAGTCCCAAAAAGTCCATTTTCAGAAGTCCCAGCTCCTCTACCTGCCCCATTGGAAATTGTGCCGCGATCGGCCCTTTAGCCGAAACTTCCAAAGGCAAGAATTTCACCAAATCATCTGGCGCGATGATCACACCACAAGCATGTACGCCGTGGTTTCGGATCGTACCTTCTAGCCTCGAAGCAAAGTCTATCACCTCCTTAGAGGTTGGGTTAGTCTCGTATTCTTGCTTTAAATCCGGCACTTCTTTAATCGCGTCGGCTAATTTTATGTGATGTCCTTGCACTGGGTCTGGCACCATTTTGGCTAGTCTATCTGCCTCCGCATATGGCACCTCAAGTACGCGCGCCACATCGCGCACGGCGTTTTTAGCCATCATCTTACCAAACGTTGCGATATTAGACACTCGATCAAACCCGTATTTATCTGAACAATATCGGATCACCTCATCACGTCTAGTATCTTGGATATCGGTATCAATATCAGGCATTGAGATACGATCTGGATTTAAGAAACGCTCAAAGAGCAGGTCGTATTTTAACGGATCTAGCTCTGTGATACGTAGTGCATATGCGAGGATAGAACCAGCTGCTGAGCCACGTCCTGGGCCATATACGATACGCTGTGACTTTCCCCAGTTGATAAAATCTTGCACAATTAAGAAATAGCCATTGTACCCCATCTTATCAACTACCGAAAGCTCGTAATCGATCCGTGGAAGCACCTTATGCGCCTCATCCCGTTCTTCATCCACCTTCTCCAGAATCTTGCGGCATTCTTCTACCGAAAGCTCCGTGGTCTCCTCTAATTTCTTACCACCATAGCGATAGGCCAAACCTTGAAACACTAATTTATCTAGATAGGTCTTTTCGTCCTCTCCGTCTGGTACTGGAAATTTCGGGATCAAGATACGCCCTAGTTGTAGATTTACGTCACACCTATCAGCGATTCGCCTAGTATTTAACACGGCTTCCGGACAAGTATCTTGCCAATGTTCGATAATCTCGGCGGCCGGAATTACATGTAAGTCGTAATCCTTTAGCGTCATCCGATTCTGATCGGATAAGTTTGCCGCTGTGCCGATACATAATAACACCTCGTGCGCATCTTGGTCGTCTTTTTTTAGATAGTGGGCGTCACAAGTCACTACGAGCGGAAGTCCTAATTCTTCCGCATGTGCCATATGCCAATTATTGACTTTTTCCTGCTCAGCCGAGTGCGTAGATGATTTTGGGTGGCCATGGTCTTGCATCTCAAGATAAAATCTATCTTTGAATACGTTACGATACCAGTCAATCAGCTCGAGCGCTCTCTTGTCATCATCGGCGCGGATCGCTTCAGAGATCTCTGACCCCATACAACCAGATAGACAAATAATCCCTTCGTTGTATTTCTTCAGCTCATCGTGGTCAGTGCGGGGCTTATAATACTTACCATGTTCTTCGGCATTGCTCATGATCCGACAAAGATTCTCGAACCCTTTATTATTCATCGCAATTAAGGTAATGTGAAATCTTTGTTTATCGTGCGCCGGATCCTTGTCGGTCATCTTACGCGCCGCTACATATGCCTCTAGCCCAAGCAGAGGTTTGATTCCATTCGCATTGCATTCCTTGTATAGCTCAACTAACCCCGACATTGTGCCGTGGTCAGTCACAGCCACAGCTTCCATCCCCTCACTTTTGACGAACTGCACGAGTTCTGGCACCTTAGTCAGCCCATCTAGCAATGAGTAATGAGTGTGGTTGTGCAGGTGTACAAAATCACTAGGTTTCAGCTGGATAGCTTTAGGCATTCTTGACGGTCTTCTTTACTTTCTCTGCGCCCTTTTCGACTTTTGTGCCTACTTTTTTTGCTTCTTTTGCTACAGTTTTGCCAACTTTCTTTGCGCTAGCGCTAGCGGCAGTTTCGACTTCTTTTGCTTCCTTTGCTACAGTCTTGCCAACCTTTTCGGCTTTCTTCTTTGCTTCACCAGCTTTTTCTTTTACTTCTTCCTTGACTTCGTCAGCAGTTTCTTCAGCCTCTTCTTTGGCGATTCCCATCTTTTCGGCAATCTCTTGCTTAAAATCCTCAAAATTCTCTTCGGCCTCGTCCATCTTGTCTTCAAATTCTTCTTCAGATATATTTCTCTTGATGAACTTGCCTGCGATCGCACCAGCTAGTGCACCAAGCGCTGCACCAAGTAAGAATTTTCCTGCTCCGCTTTTATTTTTTTCTGCCATCTTCGCTCCTTTCTTTGGCTTTGGCCTCTTTTGCTTTAGATTCTTTGATCTTTTCCTTGAGTTTGGGGGTGATGTATTTGTCGACAAACGTCTCCACTGTCCCACCAAACGAGGTCATCCCTTTGACGTTGGATACGATACCGTTCGCATTCTTAGCGATGTCTTGGCTCTCGACCACGACTTTCTCGATCTCTTTACTTAGGCCAATAAGTTTAAATAGTAAGATGATCGCCAGGATCAAAAGTAGAAGCAAAGTCGTACTTAGGATCGCTACGATTATCCACTCGGCTACATTCATTGTATTATCTCCTTATTTATAATTATATTATACACCTTCTACATATTTTCGCACATCATCTGCGTAATCCGTGTGGTTCATCACATATTCAAGATGTGCCATGAAATAATTTTTCGGATCACCTGTTGTAATCCATTTTCCTTGGCTGTGCGCCACTAGTACATCACCGTGCTCGGCTAGTTTGGTGATAGCATCCACCGTCCAGAGCTCACCATCTAGTCCTGTGTTTGTCGGGATTAGATAATCAAACACTTCTGGCGTAAGCAAATACCGACCATAAGAGGTCAGATTACTTGGGCTTTGGTCCGGAGTCTTTGGTTTTTCTACGATATGGCTTAAAGTACCATTCTCTTTGAGCGCCACCATGCCATACTTATGCCAAACTTCTTCTGGCATTTCTTGCGTGGCGATCACTGCCTTTGCGCCAGGATTCTCGCGATACTTGTCGATCAAAGTTTTTACATCGCTTGCGCCTAGAATTAAATCATCACTATATAATACAACAAAAGCTTCATCGTTCTCAACAAACTGACGTGCTGACACGATCGGCGAGCCATTTCCATATGGCAGACTGGCATCCTGCTCGATCACGGTGATCTTTGGGAAGCTCAAGATCTTCTCCACTGGTTCAAAACGCTCCATTTTGCCCTGTTTTTCAAGAAGAGCCTTTACGTTGTCTGATGGATTATGGAAATAATCTTCATAGATCTCTTTGCCTTTGGTGTTTGGCGTAGCTACGATGATAATCTCTTCAATCCCAGCTTCAGCGCATTCCTCGACACATAGTTGCATAACTGGCTTTGCGCCAATAGGTATCATAGCTTTCGGGATAGTTTTAGTTATCGGTAAATAACGACTGGCAAACCCAGCGTCAGTAATGATTGCTTTCATTAAAGCCTCCTTAAGACTTAATTATACCATATATAAGAGAAGCCGACTCTATTTTTTCTTGGAAGTCTTTTTGGCCTTTGAAGTCTTCGAACTCTTCTTGCGAGCTTGGCTGCGAGCAACTTTGTCCTCAATGTTTTGAGAGCGATTATGAACGCCGTAGATTAGGCTGGTCGTACCGACGATCAGCATGTATGCCCCGAAGAAGCGGACGAAAGTACTTATTTCAAAGTCACCTGCGTTAAGGATTACGAGACCGATCACACAGCCACATATACCTGCTAAGACGCGGATAAAACGGTCAGTCGGATCCACGGTCGAGAGGAACCCATGAAATACATCGATCGCACCAGATAGAATGGTGTAGAACGACAAGATCACCAAGCACACTGCTAGATCGCCATTGGCGAAGAAAAGTAACATTAGCGCCGCCGCCACATCTACCGCCGCATCAAGCACCGCATTGAACCAACCGTGTTTCTTGTTAGAGCTATACAGTGCACCAACTGCATCGATGATACCCATGAGTAGCAGCAATACGCTCACGATCGCGATAATATCTTCAACATGTGCCATTCCCGCAAAGAGCGTGAAGGTACCAAATAGTGCCGCGAGTGTTCCTCTAAAAATAAACACTAGCCAATGTTTGTCAATATATTTTCGATTAATTTTTGCCATATCTTTCCTTTATTACTTATGCTTATTATATCACATAATGCAATATTAAACATGGCGCTTTTTCTTGCGAGCAGTCTCGACTATTTTTGTAATCTGGTAGGCGGCCGGCCTCAAGATCATATCGTGGGCCGGAGTGTATTTAAGCTCTTCACAACCAAACGAACGTTTGAATTCAGATACGCCATAAAACCGATGTGACTTTTCCTCAAGTCCAACAATTCCCCACAAATTATACCTAATACAACCACGCTTCCTGGCTTCTTTCATCGCCGCCATGTGGAGTAATGGTGCTGCGGAATACTTGGTGCCAAGCGTTGACGACACGCCATAATGATAACTCGCCTCTGGCCCATAAAAGATCATGAAATTCTGTGCCAAAGTCTCGCCATCCTTGCGGGCGGTATAGATTAGGATTTCTCCCCCTTCACGGAATGCCTCAAATTGTTTCTTTAGAAAACTCGACGAAAAAGCCACATATTTTTGACGCTCAGCATGTAATTTCTCCAACCGGCAAAACTCATCGATAGACGCATCAGTGGTATCAGCAGTAATCTCAATGTCGTTTTTTGCCGCTTTGCGTAACTTCCGACGAAAACCTTGCGATGCTCCCGCCAAGATCTTCTCTTCGGACTTGTGCAGATCCAATATTCCAGCATATTCCACCGAAAGATACATTGGCGCTTGCTTTAGTCCGAGGTCATGCATTAGTTTCATAGATTCATCCGATAGTTCTAGTTGCGGACGCACTCTCACAAAGACACAGTCAGTTTTGGAGCCTTCTTCTTTAATGTCACTAAATACAGCTTTGACCAGCTTTTTGTTTGTCCAGTCCATAATCGGACCCCCAGCGATCGCCATATAGCGACCACGTTTGGCCGTCTCGACTACACCAGCATAAGCTGCCTTGATCTTACCCTTATCATCTAACGCCAGTCGCCTTACCACCTTCTTCCCTCTTGAAGTATGAAACTCATAAAAATCCCAAGACTGCAAAAAATTTGCTTCTTTATGTGAGCTGACAAACTTATCCCATGCGGAGCGGTCGGTCGCATCCACTAATTTCATAAATGCCTCCTTTTTTTGCGTGCAGATTCCACTACGTAGTTTTTTAGGTACCTTACTGGCGAGATGATTAGATCATGTGCTGGCACATACTCCACTACGTCGCCACCAAACCCAGTCTTAAATGTAGTCACACCCGCATAACGATGATTAGGCTGCCCTGCTGGTGCGATCCCCCAAAGATTGAAACGCTTGTAACCTTCTTTCTTAAGATCTTTCATGGCTTGCCAGAGCAGAGCATACGCTCCGGGAAGCTTGCGATTTAGATCGGTCGAGGCAGCTTCGTAATAATCCGCTTCGACGCCATCGCCGATGATCAGCCCATAAGCAACTGGTGCATCCTTTGGCATATCTTCAGACTCGCTTGGTGTTTTCGCCACATAGATCCAAGCCGACTTACCAAATGCTTCTTTTTCGGCCAGCAAAGTCTTGAGGTCTGGCGGCACGAAGCCTTGTCTTTCAGCCGTTTCAACTTGAATCTTATGGAATTCTTTAAATATCTTTTCGGAGTTGTCACGCGAGACTGTAATCCCGAGTTTACCAGCTCTTCTTACCTCATAGCGTGTCTGTCTTCGCATTGCCGCCAAGAGTTCATCCTCAGTGCGCGAGAGATCAATCATTACAGTATGCTCTGCCGCGAGGTGCATCGGAGCCTTTTTAAGACCGAGGTCTTCAAGCATCTTCGAGTTCTCTTCAGATGCAGTTAGTTGTGGTCTCACCCTTACAAATACGCATTTTTCCGCTTCGGCAATCTCATGGATCTTTTTAAAGACAGACGCGACGATTTTGGGTTTGCTCCAGTCTAGCAGTGGTCCACATGGTATCTCCATATAGCGTCCGCGCTTCGCGTTATGGATTATCATCAACGCCCAGCCCTTACTATCGAAATCCTCAAACAGTACTCTCTCACCTATCAATTCATGCATCTTCCCATACGCCGGCGACTGGAGAAAATTTGCTTCTGGATGTTTATCGACTATCTTTTGCCAGTCTGCGTTATTCACCTTCTGCATCGTCTTCTCCTTTCACTAGATATGGTTTGACAATCTGCTTTGCCCTGCTCAGCGCCTGCTCTCCGTAATATGTTGGTAGGTTGAGGATATGCTTGGCTATAAACACCGAATTAGGACAATCATCCTCTGGGAAGCGTACCTTCTTATAATAGCGTTCTGGTGAAACGGGTTGTTTATACCATAATCCATCAAAGTAATATCCGTTGCGGGCCAATTTCTTTAAGACCTCTTCTCGTTCTTTCACTAGACAGAACTTCCGAATTTGCTTCTCTCCAGATTTCCCGAGTGTCTTGAATTGCCTGAGGGCTGAGCGCGCCTCGAATTTTGAAATTTTTCGTCTAAAATCTAGACGATTATCGGCTGACTTCTCCACCCAATGGATTTTCACTAACCCTCGCATTAGTACTCCGCCTAGATGTATCGACGTTAAACCACGACAGATCCCGCCAAATAACGGATAAAATCTTGCTCTCATATGGTCGGAGGGGCGTGGACTTAATGAAGGTGCCGCAACCTTGTGAAGCGCTGGGTTCCTTAAGACCACTGCTCCACCAGAGATTGCGTCGATTACTTTATCCTTGCCGAATGAGAACGCCGCCCCTGCCCCGACGGTACCACATTCTCTGCCGTCAGCATATTTTGCCCCCACACAATGCGCCATATCTTCGATTATTGTGAGATCGTATTTCTTAGCTAGTTTCTCGATCGTAGTGATGTCAGCAGGATTACCAAGTGAATTCTGGACGATAATACCGCGCGCGTGAGAGTCAGCCAGTACCTTCTCTAGTTTTGTAAAATCAAAGTTTAGATCTTCCTTTGAGATATCAGCAAAGATAGGCGTCAGCCCAGCCGCTTTTATCGCCTCATAGACAGCATAGCAAGTAAAACCATTTACGACCACAGCATCTCCGTGGTGAAAATACGCCTTAAGCGCTAATCCTAGTGCCGAGCGACCGTTCTTGCATAGAATTGTCTCACCACCATATCTTTTTCCGAGGTAATCACATAAATCATCGCAATCGCTCTGTCTACCCATCATAAAAGTATGGCTCAAAATATCACGCCACCGGTACTCTGCCGCCATTCCGAGGAAGTACCGCTTCACTTTTTCATCCTTTCAAGTAGCGTGCTAAGTGCTCTAGCTAGGCCTTCTGGGTCGGAAATATATGGTGCATGCGTCCAGTTGGCATAGAACTTTAACTCGGCGTTTGGTAGCTTCTCATACATTGCTGTTGCTTGCCTAGGTGGGGTAGTGGTATCTTTCTTTCCCCACAAAATGAATGTCTTCACTTCAACCTTCTTGAGATCTAGGCTCTTATCGGACTCAAGCATATTAGCAAGAGTCTTTTTCATATTTTCTGGAGCGCGCGAATAATCAGTAGAGCCAGTCAGGCGATGGAAAGCCTTATCCACTACCGCGATCTTCTTCAGTGGCTTACCAATCTTGGCTACCTTTTCAACTAACTGCTTGCGCATAGAAGGCTCATAGATGCCGGCACTGTCGAGTAGGATCAAATATTTTAATTTCTCTGGCTTATTAGCGCATAGATTCAATAATATCCTTCCACCATTAGAATGGCCGAGCGCAATCGCTCCGTCGGGAATCTCACTGTCCGCCCATTTTACATAATCATCGATCGTAAACTCTTTTTTAGAGGGATCAGTCAAGCCTGGTACATGCAGCATCTTGATACTGAAACCTTTTTTGCGGAGCATCTCCACAGTAGATTTCCATGGTTCCACCGTGTACGTCCACCCATGCACTATGTATAAGTCTGCCACCTTTACCTCCTTTTAATTAACATTATGAATCTAACCCCCAACTTTTACGTCTTGCTACTGCCGCCTTTTCGCGCCGGCAAAGTTTCTTGGCGTCGGACGGATCGGCCAAGAGTTTTTCGATCACCCATTCGAGGTACTGACTTCCCTTAAATATCAAAGTCTCGCGTCCTCTGACGTGTTTTTCAATATACTCTAAAGCCTTTCTTGGGTCATTAGTCGCCACAGCTGATACGCCAAGCTTCTTTAGCTCTGGTGCAGTAAATTTCTTAGTGCGTCGACCGACCAAGATAACTCTTTCTGGGTTGACTTCTGCAATCAACTTGGCTAGACGAATATGCTCTTGTTCTGTCATCGAACCTTGGTCTACAATATCGCCAATCACCAACCACTTATGTTCAGCATGCATTCGCTTAGCCATATCTAGAACCGATGCCATACTGATCATATGGGCATTATAGCTACTGTCCACGATATCGATCCCCTTGATACCTTTAAAATGAGAGCATCTCCCTGGCGCGATCTCTAAGCCAGTAAAATCCGGCTCGAATTTTAGTTTAAGGTATTTCATCAAATCTTTAATTACGAACAAATTAAAGGACACATCTTTTGGTTCTGGGTGGTCAAAGTGAAAAGTCGTGTCACCATATGTAAAATCGGTCGAATCTGGGTAAACAACGTATTTTTTGAGCTCAGTCTTACGAATCGGTATCACCTTAGCCTTTATTCCACGGACGGCTTCCTGCATGATCTTTGAGCTTGCATCGATATAGACTCGCTTAGAGGTATTCGCTGGTAGGTTAGCGAATTCTGCAGCAATTGCTTCTCCTACATTTTTGAATTTACCCTTCTCTACCTCTTTTTCAAACTGAACGGCATGCGAGAGTCCAATCGAGACCCAGATCGTTACTTCGGGCTTTAGCCATTCTGCTAAGAATTCTGCCTCATGCGGACGTTCTCCATCAATCTCCACTACGTAAAACTCCTTGCGTCTCCAAGTGAATAATGCCTTAAATGGAGCAGCGATGATCAGCCAAGCCCATTTTAGTTTTGAACCACGAATCCCTTTTAGTCCCAATACATCAAAAGGTATTCCGAAGGCTGAATTTGCATCTTGCGAAAAATGCGCCTTCTTCCCCATCTCGTGCCTGAGCATCATCATCATGGTGGTCTTGCCGGCTGAGCCTGTCACAGCGATAATCCTAGGGTTCCATCGTTTTAGCACTATATCGGCAAAAAATCTAAAATAATTAGCCACCATAAAGTAAAAACGTTTCTTAAACTTAGCCACGCTCATACCTATCATTATAGCACAGCTTGCAAAAATAACGAAAGTGTTGTATAATATTATAGATAGCCCCTTATGTGGGCTACCTTGCACTTTCACAAGCTATTTCTCACGTTGTCTATTGTAAGGAGGTGGTTAAAATGGACGACAAGCACACATGGTTAGCAGTAATTGCCGGTGGCAAGGGTACTAGATTGTTCCCGATCAGCAACCCGGATAAACCAAAACAATTCTGTCAACTAGACAGTAAAAATACCTTTATCCAGGCGGCGATCGATAACTTTACTGGCTTAGGCATCAAGCCTAATCACATAGTAGTCATCACTACTAGTGACAGCCAGACAGAATGGGCTAAGTCCCAAGTAATGTCTCGCGGCGTCCTTTCTCAGGACATCTACCAGATAGCACCAGATTGGGGGTATCCAGGCGCTATGTATCAGGCGACAAAATTTATATCAAAACTTGATCCAGACGCCAAGGTCATCTGTACCCCTTCGGATCAGTATCTTGAATCTTCGGACGATGATTTCGAATATGCTATCAAGATTGCGTTAAAAGAAGCCGAAAACGATTTTCCGGTCTTAATCGGCGTCAAGGTAAACGATCTTGTGACAGCTATGGGCTGCGGACACGCTATTTACGAAGATAGCGATCGCGGGTGTTATACAGTCACCGAATTTATTGAGAAGCCAAACGAATACATGGCCGACAAAATAATGCGCCGAGATGACACGGCTTGCAATACCGGTATCGCTGTCTGGAAGGCTAGCACGGTATTAAATAGTATTAATGAGGCTGAGGTTCGCGGTATGAATACCGATGAATTTTTCGCCAAATTTAATAAATGCAAGATTGCTGTAGGCGCCTTTACCTGGCGTGATTGTGGTACTTTTAAGTCTCTCTACGAGATCTCAGCAAAGACACCGCATCATAAAAACGCAAGTCTTGGCGATGGCACATTCGAGCGCATCAGATGTCGTCGTTCCCTGCTATATGCTACGGATGGTATGGATCTGTCTGTTAGCGATGCTGAAGATGATGCCATTATCTTCACTACGATTGATGATAAGCCAATAGTAGTAGTCGCAAAATTATCAGATAGCCAAAGTATCAAAGAATTGGCGGAAGACTACGCCAAGCATGAGAAGTTTCTCAAAAAAGATTTCTCATTTGGCGCTAGAAACAACAGTGTGCTTAGCTCCAACGTATCAGACGAATTGATCGTAGGATTTGTAGGAGTCAAAAACTACGCCGTCTATGTCCGTAAGAGACAAAACGGTAGGCTTGAAGCCGCAGTTTCTAAGCAGTTGGCTCACGATGAGAGATAGAAAAACATAGGGCTGTTGCCCTGGGTTTTTAATTAGCATTATTCCTGAATAAACAACCGTAATTTGTCAACAAAAACCGCACAGGTTGCCTTTTGAGGAATTGAAGCGCGTCTTATGGACGAGCGAAATTCCGAAAAAGGTGAGATGTGCGGTTTTATGGTAAATTTACATTTTGATCTCGGCGTCTACGCCAGCCGGGAGCGAAAGATTCTGCAAACTCTCGATCGTCTTCGGCGTGGCATTCGAGATATCGATCAAACGCTTGTGAACCTTCATCTCAAAGGCTTCACCACCAGTCTTATAAACGTGTGGCGACTTTACTACGGTGAATGTCGAACGTTTAGTTGGTAGAGGGATTGGTCCGCTGATAGTCGCACCAGTGCGAATTGCTGTGTCTACAATCTGCTTTGCGCTCTGATCGATCACGCGATGATCGTAGGCCTTTAAGCGAATCCGGATCTTGAGACCTTCTTGCTTCTTTTCTGTCATTTTGTCCTTTCTTGTCCGATAACCTCTAAGACATGAGTTTTTCGGACTTGATGATTATTGTTATTGTGCAGAATATTATATAACACTCGTTAAAAAAAATCAACTTCTTCAGGATGCAAAAAACCTCCCAACTGGGAGGTTTTTTGGAATCATAGGTTAATTACTTGATAACCTTAGTGATTACACCAGAACCGACAGTCTTACCACCTTCACGGATAGCGAAACGGTCTTGATCGTTCATAGCTACTGGAGCGAGCAATTTCACCTTGAAGGTGACCTGGTCGCCAGGCATTACGATCTCTTTGTCAGCTGGAAGCTCAACTTCACCAGTCACGTCGGTGGTGCGGAAGTAGAACTGTGGCTTGTAACCCTTGGAGAACGGAGTGTGGCGTCCACCTTCCTCTTTCTTCAAGATGTAAACCTGTGCCTCAAACTCAGTGTGAGGAGTGATAGTGCCAGGCTTAGCAATAACCTGACCACGCTCGATCTGATCACGCTCGATACCACGAAGAAGTAGACCAGCGTTATCACCAGCTTGACCTTGATCCAAAGTCTTGTGGAAGGCCTCGATACCAGTCACAACTGACTTCTGAGTATCTTTAAGACCAACGATCTCGACTTCGTCGTTCAATTTGACGACGCCTTGCTCGATACGACCAGTGGCAACAGTACCACGACCTTTGATCGAGAAGACATCCTCAACTGGCATTAGGAATGGTTTGTCTAGATCGTGCTCAGGAATATCGAAGTATTCGTCCATAGCAGTGACGAGCTCCATGATAGCATCTTCAGCTTCCTTGTCACCTACGAGAGCCTTAGTAGCCGAACCCTTGATGATAGGAGCGTTGTCGCCATCGAAACCATACTTGTTAAGAAGCTCACGCACATCCATCTCAACTAGCTCAACGAGCTCTGGATCAGCAAGGTCCATCTTGTTGAGGAAGACGATGATCTTCGGTACGTTTACCTGGTGAGCAAGAAGTACGTGCTCACGAGTCTGTGGCAATGGACCATCGTTCGCAGCAACTACGAGGATAGCACCATCTACCTGAGCGGCACCGGTAATCATGTTCTTAATATAGTCTGCGTGGCCTGGCATATCTACGTGTGCGTAGTGGCGCTTTTCAGACTCATACTCCTGGTGAGAAGTAGCGATGGTGATACCACGAGCTTTCTCTTCTGGAGCGTTATCGATTTGATCGTAAGCGACTGCCTTATTAACGTCGGACGGCAAGCGCTTGGCGAGTACGTTAGTAATCGCAGCAGTTAAAGTAGTTTTACCATGGTCGACGTGGCCCATAGTACCCACATTGATATGTGGCTTGGAACGGTCAAAATTTGCCATTCATTCTCCTTTTATTTTATTAATGTTTGGAGCGCTAATAAAAACCAGCTCCAAAACTCTACTCTACTATTTTAGACTATTTTAGGTAAAATGTAAAGAGTTAATTCAAAATATCTACAGCGTAAACAGGTTGTGTAAAAATAGATAAAAAAATGCTTGACAAATAACAAAACATAAGTATAATATAGGACATAATAAGGTCATAACACACAGAAGGAAAACAAAGATGTTTAAGATTTCACACAAAAAACATTTTTTCAGGATCGGCTGTATCGGTGCTGTTGCTGTTGCGGTTCTTGTTGCGACAGCTTTGTTGTTTGTCAAACAAAACGATAATAATTCATTTGCCTCTACAGAGGATGGTGGTACGGTAAAACTTGAGCAAGGCGGATCTATCGGTTACGACGATTGGGGTACGCACAAATTTACCATCGAGTCTGGCAATAAGAAATACCAAGCCTATTGTGCCAACCCATCAAAAGATGCCCCAGCTAACAGTAATTACTCTGCTATCAAGATTACGCAGGATTCACTTCAGTATAATCAGATGAAGCTGATTATGTATATTCATCAGTATTCAGGTAGTAACGCATATGTGACTGCCGCCAAGAATAGGATCTTTGGTTCCTGGCCTGATGTTGATAGCAGTAAAGATCGTTTTGCCTGGACTCACGCCATCCTAGGTGCACTTTATGCAAACGATTACTCTGGTGTAGATGACGCAAACAAGAGGCGCATTAACAGTGCGATCGCAATTCTCGCTGAGTATATCAATAGCGGAGACAATGTATGGGCGCTCGCTAAGAACTTTCAACTTTACCGTATTGAAGGCGGATCTGGTAAACAGGATATCGTCTGGATCGAGGACGCCACAAAGTACAGTAACTTAAGCATCAGAAAATGTGACCAAGAAACTCGTCAATGTGTACCACAAGGTAATGCTAGCCTCGCTGGTATCTCATTCCAAGTAATCAATAATTCTGGCGAGAAGATCTTTAACCCGTCTACCGGAAACTTCTATGATAACGGCGAAGTAGTCAGGTCTGGTGTAACAGATGCCAACGGCAACCTAGCATTTACGAACCTGATCGGTGACAGTACAGCCTATATCGTCAAAGAAGTCGCCACCAACACATCCTATCAGCTAAGCGCTGGACAACAAAGCGTCACTTTGACAGAAGGATTGAACCCAACGCTTACTTTCTATGACGTCGTTGAAAAAGGAAGTTTGATTGTCGACAAGATCGACAAAGAAACAAAAAGTTGCACAAACACCGACCAATTATCATTTGCTGGCACCAAATTTCAGCTAGTCAACAGATCAGTACAAGCTGTATACTATGAAGGGGCTCTCCGTGGTGCGGGTCAGGTGGTAGCCACTAGGACTATGTCTGCTGGTGATTGTAATGTTACATTTGATGGTCTCCCATACGGTACTTATGAGCTTACTGAGACGGAGGCAGCTCCAGGATACGTCAAGGATAGCGCTCCGAGAGTTATCAATATACTATCAGACGGTCAAAGAACAGTGCATTATACCTTTGAAAATCAACCCATCCGTGGTGATCTAAAATTCGTTAAGATGGATAAGACTAACAACAGAGCTATGCAGAATACCATCTTTAGTATCTCAGCCGTAGATAAAAATAAAGAGGTTCGAGAGACTCACATAGTTGTTACGAACGAAAATGGCGTAGTAGATACCTCTAGTACATTTGCCCTACATTCTAACAATACTAATGGCTACGACGCTATCTATAACGATACGGATGACAATATCGTATTTAGCGGTTTCGGTACGTGGTTTGGTCGCGACGTTAATGGAAATGCTAACCCAGTAAATGACTCGTTAGGCGCACTGACTTACGGTACTTATATCATCCAGGAATTAAAATGCGACCGCAATTTCCACTGTACCAACATCATTACCGAGAAAGTCACTGTCAATATCACTGAGCACGGCCAAGTGGTAGATCTAGGCGACTGGGACAATGCTTGTGCCCAACTCCAGCTCAATACAACTGCCAGCGATAAGAAAGATGGCGACAAGTTCATCGAAGCCGAAAAAGAAGCTGTGATAGTGGATAAGGTTGATTACTGTGTAAAAAAGAATGCAGAATATACCATTAAAGGTTATTTAGTAGACAAAGCAACAGGAAAACCGTTCGAAGTAAACGGAAAAAGAATTGAAGGATCTACTAAGATCAAACCAACCGAAGAATGTGGTACCGCAGAGATAGAATTCAAGTTTGACGCGACAAACTTTACCGGTGCGGAACTAGTAGTGTACGAAGAGCTGTACTATAAAGATGAGATGATCTACGACCATAAAGACATTAATGATGAAGATCAGACCGTGGAAGTCGCAACCATTCGCACCTATGCCTTTGACTATGACACCGGAAGCAAGACCGTACCAGTAAAAGACAATGTGAAAATCAAAGACGTCGTGACCTACTGTTTGAAACCAGACGTTGAATACACGATCAAGGGCGTAGTCATGGATCGGGAGACCAAAGGAAAACTCTTAGTCAATGATAAACCAATTGAAGCTTCAATAACATTCACGCCTAAAAAAGCCTGCGGAGAAGTTTATATGTACTACGACATTGATACTACCGACCTTGCTGGAGCAAAGCTAGTGATATTCGAGAGTCTCTACCGAGATGGTAAGCTCCTCATCGAACACAAAGATTTCGACAACGCCGACGAATCATTTGAAGTTGAGATCCCAGTGCCAGATACCGGTTTCTTCACTGCCGCCTTCTCTGGCCAAAAAGAAGATTACAAAGTGATGTTTATCGCAGCGGTTGTAGTGGTAGTATCAGGTGGCTATCTAATCGTACGTAGAGCTGCTAAGCGACGCTTTTACAAGCACTAGCTAACATACTAAATGGGGAGTCATTCCCTTCTGATGTCAAAAAAGACACTTTTACCCTCCTTATAGATGTAACTTATGATATAATAGTAGAGGTTTACGAAAAGTAGAAGCACATTAAGGAGGGTTCAGATGAAAGAAATTTTCGGAATAATATTGGTTCTCGTATTCCTAGTTACCGATGCTACCGCGTGTAGTTGGACTGAAGATCAAGATAGTATCCAGGAGGAACTTGTAGACAAACAAGCTTACGTTGACGACCTCACTAATCAAATCGACGATGGCGATTTCTGGAATTCAGCCAATACTGCGGTTAATCTTGTGCAAGATAGCATAGAGACTAAATATCCAGTTTCAGTCAGTTTTCGGCTGGAGATAAACGATTCAGATCGTATTATCACGGATCCTGTAGAGGTAAGCCTCGATGCGGATTCCAGAGTTGGTCGAGGCCTTGTAGCGGCCAATCTTCTAATGGATCTAGTCGATCCAGAAATACTAGATATGTACGGCTCTGGTAACACAGCCCGTGTTACTGGTGTCCTGATCAACTGGTCCAAGCGCAAAGCATGGTGGAGTAAAGAAACACAAGAATTTTCTGCTTGTGATCTAGATGTGGATGGGACTTGGGATTATGCTTGTGCAAAATCCACCTCTTTTTCTGGCATACCACACGTCCTTTCTCCAGATTACGAGCTCACCGATGTAGAACCTAGCGATCTGGCCCCAGTTGACAAAGCGGCTTCACTTAGCGACCTTAGTCGCATTGCCCGCTAAAAATCACCGGCAATTGCCGGGGACATTTTTTATCGCTAATCAGTTACGTGGATAGAGTTTTTGATTGCGACACGGACATCGTCTTCACGATGCCCTATTGGTAAAGACAGAAGCTTGATCATCGCATCTATCATTGCCAGCTTATTTAATGCAGTTGCGTACCTAGTATAGCGAAGCATTTCACAATAAGAAGGCGCCTTTTCGCCTGCGTCGCTGAATGTTTGCGCTCTCTCTGCAGTCTCGCTTCCCACCATAGCCTTCAGCTTACGCTGATCAACATGGAGCCGATGAATGTACCCGCCGATCAATTCCTGCGGATTATAGCAAGCCGTCTCAGGAATTGTAGACAGCAAGTAGTCTATTGGGATCCTGTAGTCGGCCGAATAAGGCTCTTCATCTTTCCCGAAATAATCTCTCGGTGGAATTGCTTTTAGGTGTACGTAGGCATACTCTTCGTCAAGACTGATGTCAGTGGAGTAATTCAATACTTCGACAATAGGTTCCGGTTTGCGTTTCGCCGCATCTCTTGCTTCCATGTACTGCTTGTTACGCTCGACAATCTCCAAATTAGGTCTTCCAAGCATCTTTACCCTCCTTTTAAAGTACGATAGAAATAACTATCCTATTATTCTAACATATTTACCTAGAAAAGTCAATTTTAACGCATCATCTTACGATCCTAATAAGATAATTGCATCTTATTGCCGGGTATACAGCGGTCGCTCATAAAAAACACCCCGGCTGGCTGCCGGGGCGTACAATTTTAGTCGAGCAGATAGATACTCAGGGCCGACAGCGTAAAACTATCGACCATTTCATGGTCTCGGATCATCTCCTTGATCTCTTCCTTAGAGAACAGGCGAATGCGCTCGATCGCCTCGGTGCGCTCCTTATTTTCCAGAGAGATCGAGAGTTCTTCAACCTCTGCCAGGAACAGGTCTACCTGATCAGATGTCAATCCGGAATCGGTATTCATCTGTCCAAGCTGGCGGAATTTCGCCGACTTAATACCGGTTTCTTCTGCGAGTTCCTTCGCAGCGTTCTGGCGAGAACTGATCCCCTGAGAACCAAATCCTCTAGGAATCTCCCACCTGTAACCCTGTACAGGGTGGCGATACTCATGTATCATCACGATCTTATCGTGATAAACAGGCAGGATCGCTACTCCGCCAGTCTTCACCGGCACTACTCGTTCGTAAGCGAAAAGTTTTCCGGCACTGTTTCTAACGAGGTCAACCAGGAGATATCTCCATGGGCTCTCGTAAGCGATACCGATCTCTCGACCACCATTGGCCTCGAATTCCTCGATAACATCCTTATCCAGGATCACTTCGAGTCCTTCGTTCGTGAACAAATGTGGACGCTCCTTGGCGAGCATCAGATATTCCTCTATCTTTTTCATTATTCCCCCTCCTTTTAAGGTACTAGTATTAACTCATATGTAATTATAGCATAGACATAATAAAAAGTCAATACTAATACCATAAACCATTCTACATGCAAAAAATCACCTCCGAAGAGGTGATTTTACAGAGCTTTACGAATGTCTATTTAGAGTTTCTCTTCTCGATAATTTCTTGAGCTACGTTCGGTGGTACTTCCTCATAAGCATAGAGTTCCATCGAAGAGGCTGCACGACCTTGTGTCATACCACGTAGGTCACCAGTGTAACCGAAGAGGTTGGCTAGAGGGCAGAAGGCCTTGATTAGCTTGGCGCCACCATTTAAGTCTTCCATTTCCTCAATACGACCACGGCGAGAGTTGATATCGCCAATTACATCGCCCATGAACTCTTCTGGAGTAGTAATCTCAAGCTTCATTACAGGCTCAAGCAACACTGGGTTTGCTTTCTTGATGCCCTCACGCGTAGCCAAAGAACCAGCCAAAGTAAAGGCGAGCTCAGATGAATCTACATCGTGGTAAGAACCATCATACAAAGTAGCTTTGATATCTACTACTGGGTAACCAGCAATCACGCCACCAGCCAAAGTGTCTTCGACGCCCTTCTGGACCGGCTTGCGGTATTCTTGTGGCACCACTCCACCCTTAATCTGGTCGATAAACTCAAAGCCCTTCCCTGGTTCGTTCGGCTCAAACTTGATCCATACATCACCGTACTGACCACGACCACCAGACTGCTTGATGTGCTTACCTTGAGCTTCAGCTGTGCCACGAATAGTTTCGCGGTAAGCTACTTGTGGTGCGCCAGTGTTGGCTTCGACATTATGCTCTCTCTTTAGACGGTCGATAATAATCTCTAGATGTAGCTCACCCATACCTGAGATAATGGTTTGACCTGTTTCTTCATCGGTGTGAACACGGAAGGTTGGGTCTTCCTCGGCCATCTTGGAAAGACCGATACCCATTTTCTCTTGGTCAGCCTTAGTCTTAGGTTCTACCGCGATCGATACTGGTGGATCTGGGAATTCGATTGACTCAAGTAGAATCGGATGTGCTGGTGAACAGAGGGTAGTACCAGTAGTACAGTTCTTAAGACCAACTACAGCCGCAATATCGCCTGCGCCAATCTCCGAGATATCTTTACGATCATTAGCGTGCATACGTACCAAGCGACCGATACGTTCCTTATCGCCTGTCGAGGCGTTGAGGACTGTGTCGCCAGACTTCAATTTACCTGCATAAACACGGATAAAGATTAGCTTGCCTACAAATGGATCGGTTGCAATCTTAAATGC
This sequence comes from Candidatus Nanosyncoccus sp., assembly GCA_045545815.1. GTDB lineage: Bacteria > Patescibacteriota > Saccharimonadia > Saccharimonadales > Saccharimonadaceae > Nanosyncoccus. The sequence continues at coordinate 21,991 of JAZQBP010000050.1, forward strand.
GAGCGCAGTAAGAGGCTCAGAGTTGTCAGCCTTGCGTACAATCTGATCGCCAGTCTTTGGATCGGTACCGACAGTCTGGCCTTGATCACGATCAAGTGGCGAAGGAAGATAGTCAGTCATTAGATCGAGCACCTTCTCTACAATCACACCACGGCCGTCACCACCAGTCACTAGGAAGAAATCGCCATCAAGTACGCGCTTGCGTAGGGCAGCTTTTAGTTCGTCAACAGTAATAGCTTCCTCACCTTCGTTGAAGTACTTATCCATCAAGGCTTCATCGGCTTGGACAGCTTCCTCGATCAACATCGAGCGAGCATTTTTCGCCTTTTCCTTCATATCTTCTGGGATCTCACCCACAGTCAACTCGTGATCAGCGTAATCTTTGTAGGTATAAGCCTTCATATCGATCAGGTCTACCACACCACAAATATCTTTCTCAAAGCCGATTGGTAGATGAATCGCCACTGCGTTCTTAGACAGACGCTTGTGGATAGAATCAAGTGATTTGTAGAAATCACCACCGATTTGATTGATCTTATTTACGAAGCAGATGCGCGGCACACCATATTTGGTAGCCTGGCGCCACACAGTCTCAGATTGCGCTTCTACACCCATCTTGCCATCAAACACCACTACGGCACCATCAAGGACACGAAGTGAACGTTCTACCTCAGCGGTAAAGTCAATGTGACCTGGGGTATCGATAATGTTGATTTGATGATTTTTCCAATATACAGTTACAGCGGCCGAAGTAATCGTGATACCACGCTCCTTCTCCTGCTCCATCCAGTCGGTATCGGCACCACCCGTGCCACCTTTGACTAGATCAATCTTATGCTTGAGACCTGTACGATATAGAATCGCCTCGGAGGTCGTCGTCTTGCCTGCGTCAATATGAGCGATGATCCCGATATTGCGAAGCTTACTTAAGTCTTTTATGTCAGCCATATGCTCCTTTTAATAATTATTAATTTATTCTCACTCTTCAAGCTCCACACTCAAAAAGAAGACGTATTTACGTCATTATATCATACTTTCAGTATAAAATAGCCAAAAACTATAAAATTAGCCGGCGCGAATGGGCGCCGGCCATGTATAGAAGAAAAGTGTCGCTTATGTGACAACGTTATTATTCGAATAATTATATAATTAGGTCTTTGGCATTATTATTCAATTGTTGGGTTATTAATGGATATTTTGTTCTATTGGTTTTGCGGACCGTCGTCCGCTAGCTTATCAATCCTTTTTCAACAAGGTTTAAACGACACTTTCTCTATCTGTTAATGTGCTTGCTTGCGTGTCCGCTCACAAAGACTGTACCTGCGGGTGGTATAACCACCCGCAGGTTGCAACGTGGCAGGTGACCAACGAAGCAGCTTGTTACCGATTAAACATTAAAATGCACCAGTAGCCAAACCGTAGTACAATAGCTACACAGTTTCGGTAATTAATAACTATTTTATCACCAAAGTTTTATTTTGTCAACTCGCTCGAATTGCAAAACCACAATTATATACTACATTATGATAATGTTTATGCTATAATAATGCTAGGAAAGCAAAGAGTTATATGTACTATCCAAATCGCCAGGCATTAGGTGACCAATTGGCCACGAAACTTACAAAGTATCGCAATGACGATGCTATAATCTTTTGTCTCAAGCGCAGTTCTCTTCTTGGCTGCATCGAGCTTGCAGCTAAGATTCATGCCTACGTTTACATCTTACAATACTCAGAAGTAGATG